>NZ_JAQJCJ010000022.1:0-123778 GCF_030182485.1 Rhizobium atlanticum | reverse complement strand
CGTCGCCATCACCGGCGCCAACGATGCGGCTGCGATCGTCGTCGATGCGACGGTGACCGACGACCGGGCGACGGTCGAGGCGGGTGCGGCCGGCAGCGGCGATCCGAGCGCCTCCGGCAAGCTGACGGTCAGCGACGTCGACGACGGCGAGGCGGTGTTTGCCGCCCCGGCCTCGCTGAATGGCATCTATGGCAGCTTCAGCTTCAATGCCGCCACCGGCAGCTGGACCTATACGCTCGACAACAGCCGGGCGGCGACGCAGGCGCTCAACCAGGGCGACGCGGTCAGCGACACGCTGAGCGTCAGCTCGCTCGACGGCACCGCCAGCCACAACATCGTCGTCGCCATCACCGGCGCCAACGATGCGGCTGCGATCGTCGTCGATGCGACGGTGACCGACGACCGGGCGGCGGTCGAGGCGGGTGCGGCCGGCAGCGGCGATCCGAGCGCCTCCGGCAAGCTGACGGTCAGCGACGTCGACGACGGCGAGGCGGTGTTTGCCGCCCCGGCATCGCTGAATGGCATCTATGGCAGCTTCAGCTTCAATGCCGCCACCGGCAGCTGGACCTATACGCTCGACAACAGCCGGGCGGCGACGCAGGCGCTCAACCAGGGCGACGCGGTCAGCGACACGCTGAGCGTCAGCTCGCTCGACGGCACCGCCAGCCACAACATCGTCGTCGCCATCACCGGCGCAGATGATGGTCCAGCTCGGCAGGCTCCGACCGACATTAAGCTGACGCCCGTCGTTCCGGCGGACAGCGTCAACTTCAATAGTTTCGAGTTCAGTGGTCTGCTGTCGGCGACTGATCCCGACGCGGGTGGATTCAGCTTCAACATTGCTTCGCAGTCGAATCCGGGCTTGTTTTCGATAACCGGCAATACGCTTCATTCGAGTGCACTATCGACGAACGGTACATTTTCAGTGACGGTAACGGCAACGCAGACCGGTGATCCTATAGGGCCGACCTTCGAAAAGACCGAGACGTTCACTGTAATCACCGGTGGCAATGGCAACTCAGTGGACAATCCGACCGGTGGAACCGGCGACGATGTGCTCTACGGTGGCGGCGGTAACGATATGATGTTTGGGCTGGGAGGTGACGACACTCTTTTCGGTCAAGACGGCAACGACACGCTAAACGGTGGTGCTGGCAACAACATTCTTACCGGTGGCGTGGGAAATGACACCTTCTTTTTCCAAAAGTTTGCCACCACCACGAACCATATGACTGATTTCAATGCTGGGACGAATAGCACAACCGTTGACAGGTTCCAGTTGGACGTTGGAGGCGGCACATTCGAGTTCGCCGTCGGCAACAACAATACAATTGTGGACAATGTGAAGGTGGGGAGCAACGCCACGATCAATGTTGCCGGAACGGAGGTTGCTGTCAAAACAGACGTGAGCGTCACGAACGCAACCGTCCAGAGCACCATCGATGGTTACGGCAACATAACCACAGGGGCATTGTTCGTGTTCCACAATACGGATCTCGGCCATGCGGCGGTCTACTACGATCAGAACCCAGGTTCAGCCGGCGGCGCGGTGCTGGTGGCGGAATTCGACAACATCACCACCCTCGGCGGGCTTGCGAATTTTAACTCGGGCGACTTCTTGTTTGGTTGAGGCGGTTTGGGATTGCGTAACGAGGTAGTTTTCCGACAGCAGCCGGACTGAAGGTCATTTCGGCGGCCGGGCCTGACGGGGCCTCTCGGGAGTCTGTGCGCCCAGAGCTCTGGGCGCACAGGTTTTGTCGGGTGGCAGATAGTGTCATGTCACGCGTTACGGCATCCCGCTCACCTCAATTGGTCCCATCGTTTGGTCTTGCCTTTGCGCTGTCATTGGTAGTGTCCGACGCGGTTTTTCCGTCCGGTTGCTGGCCGAAATAGGTGCCGCCGAGATGGCCGCCGGCGCTGGTGTTTCTGACCTGCTGTTCGGCGCGTTTCTGAAGTTCTCGAACGTTGGTCTTGCTCATGTTCGGCTCCTTTTTCGAGGTTCTCGACTTTTCACCAACCGATGGGGACCGGGACTGTTCCAAATTTTCTGCCGGAACACTTCCAGGCTTTCGCGGTTTTTCCTATTCAACCAAGGAGAAACGACGATGGGCATGACCACCCCCAAGGACGGCGCCCCCGGCACCACCGATCAATCGCCTCGGTGGGAAGGACCGAAGGGAAACACCCCGCGCGGATATCTCAAACCCAAGGACGATCCGGACAGGAATCGCGACGCCAATGGTGAGAACAACCGCGATCCTGAAATGAACGACATTTCCGACGCTATGAAGCAGAAAGGCGAATGACATGGGCAATCCGAAAAAGGACGCCGCCGGTCAGTTTGCCAAATCCCGAGCTGACCGGAAAGCCAGCGGCGTTGCCAGCGCCAAGCCGACTGTGATCACCGGCTCGGAGGACGCCACGGTGAACAAGAACCCGCCGGGTAAAAAGAAGCCCGAGAAGGACTGGGACATCAATTACGATCCCGCCGATATGAATGAGGGACGGATGCGCTGAGCCGGTAGCGCACCCGCCTCATCCGACGCGGCCCCTTGCGGGGCAACTCAGGACGAGGCTCGTGAGCGATGGCCCGACATTCAGGCTTGGGCTGCCCCGGCAAAATAGGCCGGGTGGTCGATATCGGCGAGCAAGCCAGGTTCCATGGGCTGCCAGCCGAGGAGAGTGCGGGTGTGTGCACTCGAGGTGGGCACGTCGAAGCCGGCGAACATTCCAAACCAGCCAAAATGCTCAGCCGCCTCTTGCCGCGACAGCGAGACGGCAGGCACGCCGAGGCGGCGGCCGATGAGCTCCGCAATCTCCCGGAAGGGCACACCCTCTTCGGCGACCGCGAGGAAGGGGCCACCGCTGGCGCCATGCTCCAGCGCCAGGCGGTAGACCCGGGCGGCATCGCGCCTGTGCACGGCTGGCCAGCGATTGCCCCCGTCGCCGATATACGCGGAAATTCCTTTCCGCCGGGCGATATCAATCAGGATCGGGATGAAGCCGTGATCGCCATGGCCGTGCACTGATGGCGGGAGCCGGACGGTGGAGGCGCGCACGCCGCGCGCGACAAGCGATGCCGCAGTGATTTCGGAGGCGCGGGGATAGGTTTCGGTCGTTGGCATCGGTGGGTCCTTCTCCGTGCCGATGCGGCCAGGCGCATGGCCAAGGCCCGCTGTGACCAGCAGCGGATGGTTGGAGCCCCGGAGGGCTTCGCCGAGCGCCTCGATGGCGCGCCGGTCGGCGGCGCAACTCTCCGCGAATTTCGAGAAGTCATGGTTGAAGGCCGTGTGGATGACGCCGTCGGCCTCAGCCGCGCCGCGCTTCAAACCCTCCAGGTCGTCAAGCGTGCCGCGCTGGACCTCGGCTCCTGATGCCGCCAGTTCGGCCGCTCCCTTGTCCGAGCGGGCGAGGCCGAGAACCTGATGGCCGGCGCCGATCAACTCCTTGACGACGGCCGAGCCCACCCAGCCTGTGGCTCCGGTAACGAATACGCGCATGTCGATATCTCCTGATTGGACGCAGACAGATATCGAGCAGGCTGATATCATGGTAAAGTAGTGATCTTATCATGGTATAAAAGCTAACAGGATGAGCGAATTCGTGGCCTCCGAAAACCGGCTCGGCGCCTACCTCAAGGATCGCCGCGCCAAGCTTGATCCCGTCGCCCTCGGCTTTGCCGGCGACCGGCGCCGTACGCCGGGGCTTCGCCGCGAGGAGGTGGCGAGCCGCGCCAATATCAGCCCCACCTGGTACACATGGCTGGAGCAGGGCCGCGGCGGTGCGCCTTCGGCCGACGTGCTCGACCGGATCGCGCGCGCTTTGATGCTAACGGATATCGAGCGCGAGCACCTCTTTCTGATTGGGCTTGGCCGCCCGCCCGAAGTGCGCTACCGCAGCGACCAGGGCATCACGCCACGGCTGCAGGGCGTGCTCGACGCGCTTGATCCGTGCCCGGCGCTGATCCGCACCGCGATTTGGGACGTGGTCGGCTGGAACCGGGCGGCGACCGTGCTACTGACCGACTACGGCGCGCTGCCGCCGGAAGAGCGCAACGTGCTGCGCTTCATCTTCCTCGACCCGCGCGTGCGCGCTGCTCAATATGACTGGGAAAGTGTCGCCCGCTTCGTCGTCGCCGCCTTCCGGGTGGATGCGGCGCGCGCAGGTGCTGCCGCCGAGGTGGAGCCGCTGGTCGACGAACTCTGCCGCAAGAGCCCAGAATTCCTGGCCATGTGGCGCGACAACGATGTGCGCACCCATGGCGAGGGCGCCAAACACATCAAACACCCGGTCCTCGGCCTGCTCTCCTTCGAATATTCCGCCTTCCAGGTGGACGGTCGGCCGGACCTCAGCATGGTGGTGTATAATCCGGCGACGGAGGAGGATGCGGCGAAGATCAGAGAATTAGTCAGGTGAGACAGTGACGCTGCTGCCGTGATTGATAGGGACTGCTACTGGAAGTCTTCAGAGCTCGAAAGGAGAGCCGTGGTCAGTGATAATGCGGCGAATAGAAACAGGTACTTCAATTTTCTATCTTGAGTTCCGCGGTGTCTCTCTTGAGCATTGGCGCGGTATCTTCCGACCACGCTCATGATGAGGCGCATAGCCTTAAGGGCCATGCCTCGAAGCATGAGCGCCGCATTCTTTCCTGCGTTTTGAGTGCGATGCTTATCCGGCCGATCTCTGACAAACCGGCCGGTTGACTGCCGCCGCTTACTGCAGCGTGCGCGTCTGAATCGGCTCAGCGGGCGCGTGAGAAGGGGACGCGGAGAGAGAGCTGCCTTCCAGGCCGGTCGCCACCACCGAGACGCGGAATTTGCCGTCGAGGCTGCGGTCGAAAATCGCGCCGACGACGATATCGGCGTCGTCCTGCACTTCGTCGCGAATGCGGCTTGCCGCTTCGTCCACTTCGAACAGGGTCATATCCGAGCCGCCGGAGATCGAGATTAGCACGCCTTTGGCGCCCTTCATCGAAATATCGTCCAGTAGCGGGTTGGCGATTGCCGCTTCCGCCGCCTTCATCGCCCGGCTTTCGCCGGCGGCTTCACCGGTGCCCATCATGGCGCGGCCCATGCCCTGCATGACCGACTTCACGTCGGCGAAATCGAGGTTGATCAGACCTTCCTTGACGATGAGGTCGGTGATGCAGCCGACACCGGCAAAGAGCACGCGGTCGGCTGTCATGAAGGCATCGGCGAAGGTGGTTTTCGCATCGGCGATGCGGAAGAGGTTTTGATTGGGAATGACAATAACGGTATCGGCGGCCTGACGAAGCGCCTCGATGCCAGCCTCCGCCGTCCGCATGCGGCGATTGCCCTCGAAGGTAAACGGCTTGGTGACGACGCCAACGGTCAGGATGCCGGCCGCACGTGCGGCGCGCGCGATGACCGGGGCTGCGCCCGTGCCCGTTCCTCCGCCCATGCCGGCGGTGACGAAACACATGTGTGATCCTGCCAGGTGATCCATGATCTCGTCGAGCGATTCTTCTGCCGCCGCATGTCCGATTTCCGGCAGGGAACCGGCGCCGAGGCCCTCCGTCACATTGGCGCCGAGCTGAATGCGGCGCGATGCCTTTGAGGTGGCAAGAACCTGGGCATCGGTGTTTGCGGCGACGAATTCGACGCCTGCCAGCTTTTCCGCGATCATATTGTTGATCGCATTGCCGCCGCCGCCGCCGACGCCAACCACCGTGATTTGCGGCCGCAGCCCGGTAATGCCGCTCTTGGCGTCCGTCATCGTCTTCTCCTTTGATATCTCGTTTCCGCACGCCCTCGTCGCGGACAGCGAATCGGCGTCGAGCATAGTCGCCCAACAAGGCAGAGGCGAGGCGAAAGAAGCGGTGGCGCCTTGAGCGACGCGAAGTTCTCGTCAGCTCTGCGTCGGCAAATCCGAAGCGGCGGGCAAGTGCATGTCCTCTCGCAGTGGGACGCAGGCGAGACATCCTAGCTGTGCTGCTGATTTGGATCACAAGCGCCGGCGGGGCGTGAACTAAAGCCGCGCCGCGGTGTTTACAGGCATACCTCTTCTCTGAAAGGAACATCCCCATGCAAAGACTCTTGCTCTCCGGTCTTGCCCTTGCAGCATCGGCCGCCACCGCCTTCGCCCAACAGCCGCCCGCTCCACCACCCGCCGGCGAGCCACCCGCAGCGAATGAGCCTGCATCGCCAGCCCCGCCTGCGCCTGATGATGAGAGGGTGATGCGTCACGGGGCGGATGAGCAGTCCCGAGATCGCCCCGACTACCGCTGGCATGGTTCGAGAGGCGACATGGGCTTCCGTGATTATCGCGGTCATCGCCTGCCGCCGCCGTCCAAGGCGGCCCGGTTCCAGATCGAGGATGGAAATACCCGGATCGACCTGAAATGCGCTGAGGACGAACCGACGAAGGTTTGCGCCGATCTGTTGCTCCAGGTGATGGATCGCCTGCAGGGCCAGGATTGACTTCGCGCAGCCGCGCTTGTCACGCAAGGCGCGCGCCAGCTTTGATTGGCAGAAGGTAATCATTGATTCTTCCAGGACTTGATGCCGACCGATTTTCAGCATTCAGCCCGTCAATGATTGGCGGGGCTTGCTGGCGACCGGTGCTGTCGGCGATCATCTCTACGCCAGCCTAATTTCGCTCAAGACATCCACCGGCGGAAATCGCACACCGTCTGCGGCATCAAAAGTCACCGAGAATTGCCTCCGGTTCCGATTTGCCAAGCTGATCGCTGCCTGCAACCTTGCCTTCGGGATTTTGGCGGCGATCGTGCAATGCGGCACCCAGTTGCCGGGCCAATAGTGCTCGTGACAGTGGACGGGCTCGATTTCCCGGTGAAGCGCCGCATGCAACTGGAAGAGCCACTCGTCGTGATCCGGCCGCGCCCATAAGACGAGGAATTGGTTCTCGAAGGAACCGATCCGTGAAAAACTTAACGTAACGGCAGGGCGGCTGCGGAAAACACGCTCGGCTGCCTCTGCCAACCGGTCGACCGCAATCTCCGGATAAACGGCGAGGGTGACATGAGGCGGATAGTTCTTGAAAACCGGGGAAGCGGTGTCGTTCAGACATTTGAGGGTGATCCCGAAAGGCATTTGCGAGCGTATCCGATCCGTTCCTGTAGACCATAAACGCACGCCAGTCGATGTCGAGCGGCCAAAAGGACTGATTGCGGCCGGCGCACATTGCCATCGGGAGATGCGCGTGACAGGCTCGAAAGGAGGGCATCAGTCATGACAGGAAACGGAATGGGAGAGATGAGATGATCGATCACATCACCATCGCTGTGAGTGACCTCGAGAAGAGCAAGGCATTCTACGAAAGCGCTCTCGAGCCCCTTGGCTACCGCTGCGCCTTCGGCAAGGAGGGGGTATTCTGGGCCTTCGACGTCGGCGGCAGCCTGTTCGAGATCCAGCGCACTGACGACAAGCCGCCGCTCACGCGTGTGCACGTCGCCTTCCGGGTGCGAGACAGGGCAGAGGTCGCGGCCTTTTATCAGGCGGCGCTTTTGGCCGGAGCGCGAGATAACGGTGCGCCCGGTCCAAGGCCGGAATATGCCGAAAACTATTACGCCTGCTTCGTTCTCGATCCCGATGGATACAATATCGAGGCAATGATCAATGAACCCGTGCCGCAGGCGTGAGGACGTCGGACTCATAGGATATCGCCGCCGGGGGAGGTCGATTATGCCGAGTTTCAAAAATGCCGTTGTTTCTTTGCCTGGCAGGGAGCGGGTCGCGAAGACGCCGTTCGGGGCGAGAATCGTCATTCATGCCACGGCCGCCGAAACCGGTGGCGCGTTCGGCATGTGGGAAACCTTTACGCCGCCGGGGCATGGCCCGGCTCCGCACACGCACACGCGGGAGACGGAAGTCTTTCGGATCATCCGCGGGCTCTATCGATTCCAGTGTGGCGACGAGGAATTCGACGCACCGGTGGGAACCGTCATCGTTCTGCCGCCACATATACGCCATAGCTGGCGAAATATAGGCGAAGAACCTGGCCAGATGTTCGGCACTGTGACGCCGGGCGGCTGCGAACAATTGTTTATCGATATCGAGACCTCAGGCGCTGATACGCCTGAAAAGATCGCCGTGATCGAAGCGCGGCTCGGGATCGTCAACGACATGACGCTGGCTCTCGGATTGACCGGACCGCAACCGCACTGACCAGGCGCACCCGGTTGGGCGGTTGTTCAGCTTCGGACCATAGCCCGCCATGCTGCTGGCGGAGTGGCAAAAGCACGGGAGAAGGCCCGATTGAAAGCGGCTTCGGTGGCATAACCGGCGTCGCAGGCGATCGCCGCAATCGGCCGGGCCGTGGTGGCGAGCGCTGTGCTGGCGAGAGTGAGACGCCAGTCCCTGACATAGCGGATTGGCGAGGTGGTCAGCATCTCCTGGAAGCGATCGGCGAGCGCGCTGCGCGAGAGGCCGGCAGCCGCTGCCAGCTGTTCCAGAGACCAGTCACGGCCGGGGTCGCCATGGATCAGGGAAAGGCAGCGCGAGAGAGCAGGGTCGGCAAGTGCAGTGAGCCAGCCTGTTGCCTTTGGCGCGGCCATGGTGATCTGCTGGCGCAGGATCTCGATGAAAATGATCTCTGTCAGCCGCGGCAGTATGGAGACGCCGCCAGCGCGCGGCCGATCGACTTCATCGACCATCTGGCGGATGGTGGCGCGCAGCCAATCGCCGTCATTGGCGGCACGGGTTCTCACATGGATGAGCTTCGGCAGCGACTGGCGCAGAGGCCCAAAGCTCAAGCCGTCCCACTGCAGATAGCCGCAGAGCAGCCGTACTCCTTGTGCCGCCTCGCCATAACGCAGCACGGGAATTTCACGCCACGGCTTCTGCGGCAGGTCGCGGGTCGGCAGCACCAGCATGCCGTCCTTGCCCGCGCCGAGTTGATGCCCGGTACCGAAGGGAAAGACCACCACGTCGCCGGCTTCCAGATCGGTCTCTTCGCCTTCCGTTTTCAGCCAGCAGCTCCCGGCCACGAGGATGTGAAAGGGCATGGTGCCATGTGCCTTGGCCGAAAGACCTGCCAGTGACGGCTGAGCGTCCGTCTGCCAGTCGCCTGTCGGCATGAAGCAGAACTGCAGTGAGCCGGAAAGGCGGATGGTTGCAAGCAGCGACGAAAGCACGTCGTCCCGCGCGACACCCTGAGCGTCTGGATTTTCAGGTAAGACTTCAAGCATTACGGCCAAATACGCGCCCCGCGCATCCTCCTATCATCAGCTCGTTCACACCAACCGGACAGCTTCGCTGGGATGAAAACGTCAACTCACTGGGAGAATACTATGCAAACGCCAAGCGACAAACTGGTCGTACTGATCACCAAGGGCATCGATTCCGAACTGTCCTCCGTCGCCTTCACTATTGCAAATGGCGGCATCACCGCCGGGCTGAAGGTCTCGGTGTTCCTTACGAGCACGGCGGTCGACCTGGTGCGCAGGGGCGGTCAGCGGTTGACGCATGTGCCGCCGCTCGATCCGCTTCCGAGCCTGATCGACAATTTCCGTCAGCGCGGAGGTACGATCTGGGCTTGCCCGCCTTGCGTGACCTCACGCGGTTACACACAGGAGGACCTGCTCGACGGGGTCGTCATCGTCGGCGCCAGCGCCATGCATGCGGAGATCAAACAAGGTGCGGCGACGCTGTCGTTTTGAGCAGACGCCTCTATTCTTGCGCTCGGCAATATACTTGTGAGATTGTACGGCTATACGTGCGATACTGCGTGATCAGGGCGGCGCGGAGGCTTCGATGATGCCGGTGAGGGTCAATGAGCGGCTATCGGTGGCGGGGCAACCCGATCCAGGCGATTTTGCCGATTTCGCCAAGGAGGGCTTCGCCGCCGTCATCAACGCCAGGCCCGATGGCGAGGAGGCGAGCGAGCCAGGCAATGCGGCAGAAAAGTTTTCCGCTGCCGCCGCCGGGCTTTCCTACAGTTTCGTGCCGGTGAACGGCAACGAGATTACCGAGGCCGACATTCGCGCCTTTCAGGCGGCGATGGCTGAGGCGAAGGGACCGGTCGTCGCCCATTGCAAGAGCGGCACGCGGGCATTGACGCTCTATGTGCTCGGCGAGGTGCTCGACGGGCGGATGAAGCCGGCGGATGTCCAGACCTTCGGCGAAGGCCTTGGCTTCGATCTTGCCGGCGCACGCCGCTGGCTCGAAAAGGCGGCAAGCCGACGACCTCGGGTGAAGGCCTTCTTCGAACCCCGGACCTGCAGCGTGCAATATGTCGTGTCCGATCCGGCGACAAAACGCTGTGCCATCATCGATCCGGTGCTCGACTTCGACGAGATGTCGGGCGCGACGGGAACGGTGAACGCCGATGCCATCCTTGCTTACATCGAGAGCGAACGGTTGACGGTCGAGTGGATTCTCGACACGCATCCGCATGCCGATCACTTCTCCGCCGCCCATTATCTCAACGAAAAGACTGGCGCGCCGACAGCGATCGGCGTCCATGTCACCGATGTGCAGAGGCTTTGGAAGGAGATCTATAACTGGCCGGCGCTCGCGACCGACGGCTCGCAATGGGACCGGCTCTTTGCCGATGGCGACTCGTTTGAAATCGGCGGTCTTACGGCCCGAGTGATGTTTTCGCCCGGCCATACGCTGGCATCGGTGACCTATGTGGTCGGCGACGCCGCCTTCGTGCACGATACGATGTTCACGCCGGATTCGGGTACGGCGCGCACCGATTTTCCCGGCGGCAGCGCGACCGCCCTCTGGCACTCGATTCAGGCGATCCTATCGCTGCCCGAGGAGACCCGCCTCTTTTCCGGCCACGATTATCAGCCCGGGGGTCGTCACCCGCGCTGGGAAAGCACGGTCGCAGCCCAAAAGCGCGCCAATCCGCATATTGCGGGAATGGACGAGGCCGGCTTCGTGGCGCTGCGTGAGGCGCGCGACCGTACGCTGCCCAAGCCGAAGCTGATGCTGCATGCGCTGCAGGTCAACATCCGCGGCGGTCGGCTGCCGGAACCAGAGGAGAACGGCCGCCGGTATCTCAAGATCCCGCTGGATGCTTTATGACGGCGACGGCGAGGCGGCGACGGCCGCCATGAGCTCGCTGGCCTTTTTCCCGGATTGGCCTATGATTTCCTACCGCCCCGTGCTTTGCGCATCTGATAGGACGCGCGGCGCCGGAGGGCGTGTGCGCCCGCTCGAACGGAGTTTCGAAATGCTCGAACGAAATCAGCTTCCTTTGCGCCCGACAGCACCCGGTTTCGCGGTCGCCTGGGTCACGGTCATTGCCGGCGCCAGCGTCGCTATCAGCCTGCTTTTTGCCTGCGTTACGCCTTTCGTTGCCCTAGCGGCAGTCTCGGCGGTCGTTCTTTCCCGGAAGATGGCGATAATGGCGGTGCTGTTCGCCTGGCTTGCCAACCAGACGGTCGGATATCTCATACTCGGCTATCCCCAGACCTTCGACAGCTTTGCCTGGGGGCTGACGATCGGTGTCGCCGCATTTGCATCGCTCGTGGCATCGCTCGGCGTGCTTCGCCTCAAGGCCAGCCTTGCCGCCACCATGGCCGCCGCCTTTATCGCCGGGTTCGTCGCGTATGAAGCAGTGCTCTTTGCAGCGACGGTAGCGCTTCCGTCCGGCGATGGCGCGTTTTCGGCAGCGGTCGTCGCCGAGGTTCTTTTGATCAATTCTCTGGCCGTAATCGGGCTGATCTGCCTGCATATCGGCGCAGCGGCCGGGCGCGCGCTCGTTGCAGCACAGCCGGGACCGGCGCTGCCTTAGGCCATTGCCTCCACACATATCGGTTCAAAGCTGCCCTGTCGCCTTCCGACACTATGCAGAATGCGCGAAGCCGGGTTGAGATAGCGGCCGGCAACGGCTATCTCGTTCAGACCCGCAAGCGGATCCTCCGCCAAACCATAAGGCGCATAGCTTCCATGAGCCCCGATTTCCTCGTTACCCATTCCGGTGGTTTCCATGCCGACGAGCTGCTGTCGAGCGTCATCCTGACGCGGCTTTTCCCGCAGGCGCGTCTGATCCGCAGCCGGGCGCCGGAATGGATCACGCCAGCCCCGGACCGGATCATCTATGATGTCGGCGGAGCCTATGATCCTGCCGCCGGCATATTCGATCATCATCAGCGCGGCGCGCCACTGCGAGACGACGGCCAGCCCTACAGTTCGTTCGGCCTGATCTGGAAGCACTACGGCCGCGAATATCTCGTAGCCTCCGGTCTCCCCGATCATCATGTCGAAGCCCTGCACTCCACTTTCGACATCGGTTTCGTGCTGCCGATCGACCTGACCGACAATGGCGCGCTCAGCCCTTCGGGCCCTTTGGCCAGCCTGACGCTGCCGGCGCTGCTCGAGACCCTGAAACCGGTGTTCGATGAGGAGGAACCCGAGGCTGACGATCGTGCCTTCCGTGCGGCGCTGGCCATTGCCCGCAGTTTCATCGATGCCGGGATCGCTCAGAGGGCCGCAAAACTGCGAGCCGAGGCGATCGTGTATCGGGCGATCGAGGTTGCTGGGCAGGGGCGTATTCTGGAATTGCCGAGAGGGATGCCCTTCCGTCCCGCCATCGTCAAGGCCGGCGCCGATCACCTGCTGTTCGTCGTCCACCCGCGCGAAAAGGATTGGTGCGTGACCGGCATTCGCCGTGGCGACGACGGGTTCGAGCTCCGGGCCGATCTGCCGGCAACCTGGGCCGGCCTTACCAATAGTGAGCTGGAGGCGGTCTGCGGCATCGAGGGCGCTAGCTTCTGCCATAACGGCCGCTTTATCGCTGCCGCCAAAACCCGGGAGGCGGCGCTTGCCATGGCCGAATTGGCCGTGCAAGAGGCGCTTTCGATCGGAGTATAAGTCGGGTGGCGCGGCGCCATTCTCCAGCAGATCACCGCGTGCTGACCGGGTTTCGGACCCGGTATTTGCATCGGGCCACAAGATATCGGATTGCGCCCAAGTGCCAGCAATCGTGGAAGCGATTGACTTGCATCCGCGAAGGACTAACTTTAACCCCTAGCAACCACCACCCCCGCGCGAATGATGGCCGAGGGTGAGAGTGGCTGGCGACCTTGAGGAGGATGAGGTTTGCCGTGGATTACCGTGCTGTTCTGCTGATTACTGCATCCGTCATTGCCCTTTTCCCTCTCAACGCTGGAGCGCAGGAGGGGGATGCGACGGCTGGCGCCACCGTTTTCAAGAAATGTGCCACCTGTCATGTCGTCGAGTCCGATACGAACAAGGTGGGTCCGTCACTGAACAAGCTGTTCGGCCGAAAGGCCGGAACGCATCCTAATTTTGCTTATTCTGCGGCGATGAAGGCGGCCGGCGAGGGTGGTCTCGTTTGGGACGAGGCGACGTTGCGTGACTATCTGCATAATCCGAAAGCCAAAGTGAAGGGCACCAAGATGGCCTTCGCAGGAGTGAAGGATGACCAGGAAATCACCAATCTCATTGCCTATCTCAAACAATATTCTCAATGACGGGCAATAGTCCAAATGACGATTTGCCGGCGGCGGCGCATGCCTAAATCGCCGTAATTGCCGACATTTTCTATTTGTGCGATAATAAACTCGACATTTTTGTGGAGTGCGGTTTCACGGTCGGTCGGCCCAGGAGGGGCGGAAATGGCTGTTGTGCTGATTCTCGTCTTGGTTGTCATTGGCTCCGTGCTGTTCCACGTGCTGAGCCCGTGGTGGTGGACGCCGATCGCGTCCAACTGGAGCTATATCGACAACACGCTCGTCATCACCTTTTGGATCACCGGCATCGTTTTCGTGGCGGTGGTTTCGTTCATGGCCTATTGCGTCTTCCGCTTCCGCCACAGACCGGGCAATCGGGCGCATTATGAGCCTGAAAATCGCAGACTGGAATTGCTTCTGGCCTCGGGAACGGCGGTTGGCGTCGCGGCAATGCTGGCGCCTGGCCTGATCGTCTGGAACCAGTTCATCACAGTACCCGCCGATGCCGGATCGGTCGAAGTCGTCAGCCAGCAGTGGCTGTGGAGCTTCCGCCTGCCGGGCGCGGACGGAAAGCTCGGCCGCGCCGAGACGCGTGACGTCACTTCCGACAATCCGCTGGGCCTCGACAAGAACGATGCAAACGGCCTCGACGACATCATCGTCGAAGGCGGCGAGCTTCATCTGCCGATCGGAAAGCCCGTGCACATATTGCTGCGCTCCGTCGATGTGCTCCATGATTTCTACGTGCCGGAATTCCGCGCCAAGATGGACATGATCCCCGGCATGGTCACCTATTTCTGGCTGACACCGACACGCACGGGCACGTTCGAGATCCTCTGTGCCGAACTTTGCGGCGTCGGTCATCCGCAGATGCGCGGCACCGTCATTGTCGACAGCGACGCGGACTATCAGACCTGGCTCGGGCAGCAGCAGACATTCACCCAGCTGACGGCGTCATCGGGAGAGCCGCCGCCGGCAAACTGAACTGGCGGGAAGACGGCCGGAGGCCGCAGGCCGCTCTAACCAAGGGCTGACATAGGAGGAGATATCATGGTCGAGATTCCGTCCGGCAGCGCAGGTGTCATCCCGACCGCCGAAGTCGAGGATGTCGAGCTTTATCATCCGCACAGCTGGTGGACGAAATATGTGTTCAGCCAGGATGCCAAGATCATTGCCGTCCAATATTCGCTGACCGCCATCTCGATCGGCCTAGTGGCGCTGGTGCTCTCCTGGCTGATGCGCATTCAGCTCGCCTTTCCCGGCACTTTCGCCTTCATCGATGCCGATCACTATTACCAGTTCATCACCATGCACGGTATGATCATGGTGATCTATCTGCTCACTGCGCTCTTCCTCGGCGGCTTCGGCAACTACCTCATCCCGCTGATGGTCGGTGCGCGCGACATGGTGTTTCCTTATGCGAACATGCTGAGCTACTGGATCTATCTGCTGGCGGTGCTGATCCTCGTCGCCGGCTTT
This sequence comes from Rhizobium atlanticum, assembly GCF_030182485.1. Taxonomy (NCBI): domain Bacteria; kingdom Pseudomonadati; phylum Pseudomonadota; class Alphaproteobacteria; order Hyphomicrobiales; family Rhizobiaceae; genus Rhizobium; species Rhizobium atlanticum. The sequence goes on along the minus strand of NZ_JAQJCJ010000022.1, from coordinate 108,891 downwards.
TTCGCGCCCGGCGGCCCGACGGGGGCCGGCTGGACGCTTTATCCGCCGCAATCCGTTTTGTCAGGCACACCCGGCGGCAAGGACTGGGGCATCCTCTTGATGCTGACCTCGCTGATCGTCTTCATCATCGGTTTCACCATGGGCGGCCTGAACTATGTGGTGACCGTGCTGCAGGGACGCGCGCGCGGCATGACGCTGATGCGGATGCCGCTCACCGTCTGGGGCATCTTCACAGCGACCGTTATGGCGCTCTTGGCCTTTCCGGCGCTGTTCGTCGCCTGCGTCATGATGATGTTCGACCGCCTGCTCGGCACCAGCTTCTTCATGCCCGCCATCGTAGAGATGGGCGAGCAGCTCAAGCATGGCGGCGGCAGCCCGATCCTGTTCCAGCACCTGTTCTGGTTCTTCGGGCATCCGGAGGTCTATATCGTCGCGCTGCCGGCTTTCGGCATTGTTTCGGATCTCATCAGCACGCATGCGCGCAAGAACATCTTCGGCTACCGGATGATGGTCTGGGCGATCGTCATCATCGGGGGCTTGAGCTTCGTCGTCTGGGCGCACCACATGTATGTCAGCGGCATGCACCCGGCCTTCGGCTTCTTCTTTGCCACCACGACGCTGATCATCGCCATCCCGACGGCGATCAAGGTCTACAACTGGGTGCTGACGCTCTGGCGCGGCGATATCCATCTGACGCTGCCGATGCTCTTTGCGCTCGCCTTCATCGTCACCTTCGTCAACGGCGGTCTGACCGGCCTATTCCTCGGCAATGTCGTCGTCGACGTGCCGCTGTCGGATACGATGTTCGTCGTTGCGCATTTTCACATGGTCATGGGCGTGGCGCCGATCCTCGTCATCTTCGGGGCGATCTATCACTGGTATCCTAAGGTGACGGGACGCATGCTGGACGAGACGCTCGGCCACATCCACTTCTGGATCACCTTCCTCGGCACCTATGCGATCTTCTTTCCAATGCATTATCTCGGCCTGCTTGGTGTGCCGCGCCGTTATTTCGAGATGGGAGAGACGGCCTTCGTGCCACCGTCTGCTCATACGCTGAACATCTTTATCACCGTCATGGCGCTCGTTGTCGGGGCCGGGCAGATCGTCTTTCTGTTCAACCTGGTCTGGAGCCTTTTCCAGGGCAGGGAGGCTGGCGGCAATCCTTGGCGGGCGACGACGCTCGAATGGCAGACGCCTGAGACGCCGCCCGCACACGGCAACTGGGGCAGCGATCTGCCCGTCGTCTACCGCTGGGCCTATGATTACAGCGTGCCGGGGGCGGACGAGGATTTCATTCCGCAGAATGTGCCGGCAAGCGGCGGCGGAACGCGGGAGGTCCCGGCATGAACGCCGTGCTGATCTTCCTCGCTGCCATAGCCGCCATCATGATCTGGTGGCTGGCCGGACAGCGGCTGACCTCGAAGCCCTGGCTTGAAACCGGCTCGCTGCAGCAGCCGGATCATCATGGTGCAGACCGGCCGCCTGTGCCTGCGGTGAAAATCGGCCTCTTCGTGTTTCTAGCAGTCGTCGGCGCGGTGTTCAGCCTTGCCGTCAGCGCCTATTTCATGCGCGCGGCCTCAGCGGACTGGTGGGGGATGCCGGTTCCGCGGTTGCTCTGGGTGAACACCGCGGCACTTGCCTTAAGCAGCGCGGCACTGCAATGGGCCAAACATCAAGCAGAGCATGGTCGCATGGAAAGCCTACGGCCGGCGCTTGCGACAGGATTTGCGCTAGCCGTCTTCTTTCTCGCCGGGCAGATCCAGGCATGGCGGGAATTGACGGCGGCAGGATACATCCTGGCCGACAATCCCGCCAACAGCTTCTTCTATATGCTCACCGGCCTGCACGGGCTGCATATTTTGGGCGGGCTTGCCGTCCTCGCGCATACGACGGTCAAGGCCTTCGCAGCCGATGTTCCGCCGGAGAGACTGCGGCTCAGCGTCGACCTTTCGGCCATCTATTCGCATTTCATGCTTGCCGTCTGGCTTTTGCTCTTCGCGCTCTTTGCCGGCTGGGCGAATGATTTCGTCGATCTCTGCCGCACGTTGATAAGCTAGGGGATTTGCAGATGGCACATTCTGTCCAGACACACGGTGAGGCAGACCTCAGGCCCGCGGGCCTTCGCGGAGTTGCGGCCGATTTCAGCTCGGATCAGCGCGCCTTCAAGTCCGCCTCCTGGGGCAAGGCGATGATGTGGATTTTTCTGCTCAGCGACACCTTCGTCTTCGGCTGTTTCCTGATCGCCTATATGACCGCCCGCATGTCGACGCCCGTCGCCTGGCCCAATCCAAGCGAGGTCTTCGCGCTCCACATCGGCGGCCAGGACGTGCCGCTGATCCTGATCGCGATCATGACCTTCGTGCTGATCTCCAGCAGCGGCACCATGGCGATGGCGGTCAATTTCGGCTATCGCCGCGACCGCCGCGTGACTGCGATACTGATGCTGCTGACGGCGCTTCTTGGCGCAACCTTCGTCAGCATGCAGGCTTTCGAATGGACGAAACTGATCACCGAAGGCGTGCGCCCCTGGGAGAACCCCTGGGGGGCAGCCCAGTTCGGATCGTCCTTCTTCATGATCACCGGCTTCCACGGCACCCATGTGACGATCGGCGTCATCTTCCTCCTCATCATCGCCCGCAAGGTCTGGCGGGGCGATTTCGACGTGGAACGGCGCGGCTTCTTCACCAGCCGGAAAGGCCGCTACGAGGCCGTCGAGATCATGGGCCTCTACTGGCACTTCGTCGACTTGGTCTGGGTCTTCATCTTCGCGTTTTTTTATCTATGGTGAGGTCGTCATGAGCGAGACAACGGCGCATGCCCAAACCCAAACGGCGCATGCACAAGCACAGACGGGACAGCAACATCCGATCCGGCTCTATCTCTTCGTCTGGGGCCTACTCTTCGTGCTCAGCGCCTTTTCCTACCTGGTCGATTATTTCGGCATCCAGGGCTATCTCAGATGGACGCTGATCCTTCTGTTCATGATGCTGAAGGCCGGGCTGATCGTCGCGGTCTTCATGCATATGGCCTGGGAGCGCCTGGCGCTCGTCTACGCCATCCTGTTGCCGCCGGTGCTGGTGCTGGTCTTCGTGGCACTGATGGTATCGGAATCGCAATACACGATCTTTACGCGGCTCGCCTTTTTCGGCGCGGCCCCTTAAATATTGTCGTCGGGGGCTGAGTGCGACGTCCGAGATGACTGCCGCAGGCCCGGTCTGAACTCCTCTGAACTTTCTTATCGAACGGGCCAACACCTCGACGGGAGACGCCTTTGGCTGAGATCTTGCTGTTCCACCACGCACAAGGGTTGACCCCTGGAGTGCATGCCTTCGCAGACGAGATCAGGGCGGCGGGCCACATCGTCCACACGCCTGATCTATTCGATGGACGCACGTTCCATAGCATCGAGGAGGGGCTCGCCTATATCGGCGAGATCGGATTCGACACCATCAGAGAACACGGCGTCCGGCTCGCCGACGAACTGCCTCCCGAACTGGTCTATGTCGGCTTCTCGTTTGGCGTGCTCCCAGCGCAGAAGCTGGCGCAAACACGGCCTGGAGCCCGCGGGGCTCTGCTTTTTTATTCCTGCCTGCCGATCAGCGGCGAGTGGGCCTTCGGACCCTGGCCGGAGAGCGTTCCGGTCCAGATCCACGGCATGGACAACGATCCGATCTTCGTCGGCGAGGGTGACATCGATGCCGCCCGCGAAATCGTGGCGAAGGTCGCGGACGCGGAGCTTTTCCTCTATCCCGGCGACCAGCACTACTTCGCCGACAGCTCGCTTCCGACATATGACGCGGATGCTACCGCGCTGCTCACTGCCCGTGTGCTTGCGTTTCTGGAGCGCGTCTGATCCGGCGTTGATGGCCCGCTCGAACCCCGCGACCGTAAATCTAAAATTCCCATATAAAATATGTCCTGAAACATGATGGAGGTCGCGCCGGGCGCCGGACTCGGCAATGATGGCGCCGTTTGTCATTCCGATCTTGGAGTCCCATGATCTTCATTCCGCTTCCCTTCGTCGTTGCTCTCCTGCTGCTCATCCTCTTCGTCGCTGTTCTCAGGCGCGATGAGGAGGTGGCGCCGAACCTGCCTTTTCTGGCGCTGATCCTGGTCTCGGCGCTGCAATCCGCGCTTTCCGGCCTGCGTTGGGGCTATGGTGTGCAGGGCGTGGGGCTGGTTGCGCCCGTGATTGCAGCAGTGGTGCCGCCGCTTGCCTATGGCGGGGTTTCCAGGCTGGTGAGGACGAGCCGGCGGTCGCTTGCTGGGCGGATCGGGCTGCATGCCGCGCCCGCTATCTTCATCCTGCTGCTGGTGACCTTCTGGCGGGATGCGATCGACGTGGCGCTGGTGCTCATCTTCTTCGGTTACGCCGTGGCAATCCTGCTTTTGATGCGCCCGGGGGCGGACGCGCTGCGGCTCGCGCCCTTCGAAGGCGCCGTGCCGGCCTATCGGGCGATCATCTTCGCGGCAGCCGCGCTTTGTCTCTCGGCCGCTGTCGATATTCTGGTCTTCCTCGATTTCATCTCAGCGCATAGCGAGCGGGCGCTGGCACTGATCAGCGTGGGAAATCTCGCCGCCCTCGTTATCCTCGGCATTGCTGCGGCAGCCGCTAGCCGCAGCCGGGTGCCGCCGGAAATAACAGAGGTAGCGCCGAGGTCTGATACAAGCGAGGACAAGGGGACGATCGCGGCGGTCGATGCGCTGATGGAGGCAAAGAAGCTTTATCGCGACGCCAATCTCAACCTCGACCGGCTGGCCCGCAAGGCCGGAATCCCCGCCCGTCAGATCTCGGCAGCGATCAATCGGGCGATGGACAAAAACGTCTCGCAGTATGTCAACGACTACAGAATCGGCGAGGCCTGCCGCCTGCTCTCCGCCACCGAAAAATCGGTGACCGAGGTGATGTTCGAGGTCGGCTTCCAGACCAAGTCGAATTTCAATCGGGAGTTCCGGCGCGTGACCGATATGACGCCGGTGGCTTGGCGGCAGAGGAATAGGTGAGCGGCAATCACCCGCCCTCGTCCTTCGAGGCTCCGGCCTCCGGCCTACGCACCGCAACAACACGGTTGCTGAGGTGCCCCGCAGGGGCCTCGAAGGAAGAGGACGGCCACTGCGCCAATCTTTCCTATCCAAGTACACAATCGCGATCGAGGACCGCCTGAAACATGTTCGAGGTCGCGGCTTTATCGCCGGTGGCCATTCTGTCGGCATGAACACGACATCGGAACATGAACGACACCTTGCCGCCAGGCTCAGATCGCTTTCGATCGAGCCCGCGGCCCTGGAGACAAAGCCGCCGGAGCGCCGAGCCTGGCGGCTGAGAGCGGCAACGATGCTGGCCCTTGCGGGGGCGGTGTCGCTGGCGGCGGTTTACCGGCCAGATGCGCTCGAGCGGATCGAGGTGGCGCTTGCAAGGCTTGTGGGCGATGACGCAGCGTTACCGGCTGATGGAGCGGCGTTGCCAATCATGGATTTGCCTGAGGATGCGACGGTTGAAAAAGCCACGCCAAATCAGGACAGCGTCGCACTGACCAGGGGTACGACCGCGGCAAGCCGCGAGATCACAGGCTCCGGTTATGTCGTGGCGCCCGACATCGCCACCGTTTTTTCCAAATATGAGGGGCGAATCGTCGCCATCGAGGTCGCGGCCGGCGATCCGGTCGTAACCGGCCAGGTGCTCGTGCGGCTTGATGATGTTGGTGCACGCTTCGCGCTCCGTGGCGCTTACATAGCTGGGCGAGCGGCGGAGTTGGCGCTGGAGGCGAGGAATATCGAGCTTGCCCAGGCGCGGTCTTCGCTGGATCGTGCAGAGCGGTTGGCTGGGCGCGACGCCATGTCGGGCGAGGCGCTGGAGGCGGCGCGCACCGCGTTCGATACGGCCGGGAATGCCGCGGCACAGGCAAGGCAGGATCTCGAAAAGGCGAAGCTCGATATCGACAGGGCGTGCGAGCAGATGGAGGCGCTGACCGTGCGGGCGCCGATTTCCGGCACCGTGACGCGGCTTGATGCGCATGTCGGCGACACTGTGCTGTCGCGCGAGGATAGCGTGCGGGAGAACGAAAGCCTGCTCACCATCACCGACACCGCAAGCCTGGTCATTGATGCCGATGTGGCCGAGGCCAATATGGCGCTGCTGCACCCGGGTCTCAACGGCGAGGCCGTGCTCGACGGCTTTCCCGATAAGCCCTTCGCGGTCGAAGTGGCGAAAATTGCACCGGTCCTTTCCAAGGAGAAGGGCACGGTGACGTTGCGCTTGTCGGCCTCTTCGCCGCCGCCGGGCATGCGGCCTGCAATGGCGGCGCGCATTCGGCTGGTGGTGGCCGAGGAGGCGGGTGTTCCTGTTTTTAGAGGCGATCCTGCGGATCGCGGGTCAAGATGAGAATGGTGGATGCCGCGGTTGTCCCCTCCGGGAGGCCTTCTGGCCGGAGAGAGAGGACGTGCCCGCGCAAAGTCTGCGCTTGCCCCCCCTTCTCCCCAGCGGGGAGAAGGGGGCCCGAAGGGTCGGATGAGGGGGCGCACGGCACTCCGTTCATTGCCCTTCGCTTGCGCTCAGCGCACTCGCTCCTCTCGTCGCTCACCCCCTCATCTGCCTGCCGGCATCTTCTCCCCGCTGGGGAGAAGGGCGTTCACGGCAGCCTCTCCGTCCCTCAAATCTCGGATTAGTCAAGCAACACCAAGGAGCAGAACCATGACAGACACCACAGAATCCTATATCGCCCTTGTCGGCGTCAGCAAGTCCTTCAGAATCGGAGCGGAGACGATTCCGATCTTTTCCGGGCTCGATCTCTCCATTCCGCGTGGCGATTTCGTTGCGATCATGGGACCCTCTGGTTCCGGGAAATCGACATTGCTCAACATGCTCGGTGGTATCGACAGCCCGGATGCCGGCGAAATCAGGGTCGGCCGCAGTCGTATCGAGCAGATGGGCGAAGGAGCAAGGGCGGTCTGGCGGGCACATGCCATGGGCATCGTCTTCCAGTTTTACAATCTACTGCCGATGCTGAATGCGGCGGAAAACATCGAGTTGCCGCTGCTGTTGAAGCCGCTCGGCCGCAAGGAGCGGCGGGCTCGCGTCGATACGGTCATGGATCTCGTCGGACTTGCGGGCCGGCAGCGGCAGTTTCCGTCGAGCATGTCGGGCGGGCAACAGCAGCGCGTCGGCATTGCCCGTGCCATCGTCACCGATCCCGATCTCATTCTCTGCGACGAGCCGACCGGCGATCTCGATCGCAGATCGGCCGATGACATCCTGGAGATGCTGAGTTTTCTCAATCGCGAGCTTCAGAAGACCATCATCATGGTCACACATGATCCCGAGGCCGCTTCCTTTGCCCGGCGCACGCTGCGTCTCAACAAGGGCGAATTCGTCAGCGAGGAAAGGACGGGCCGATGACCATCTTTCAGCTCATGCGTCGCAATGTCTGGCGCAAGCGGCTGCGCGCCATTTTGCTAATGTTTTCAGTCGGCGTCGCCTTCCTGATCTACGGGCTTACGGCGAGCTTCGTCAGCGGCAGCCAAGGAGCGGCCGGCGCCAGCGACAATCTGCTCGGCGTCTTCAACAAAGCGAGCCGCGGGCTGCCGTTGCCGCTTGCTTATCTCAACCGGATCGCGGCCGACCGGGATGTCGCCGCAGTCGCCTATACCGCACGCATGCGGGGCTTCGTCGAGGTCGAAAAGAATGTGGTTGCCGTCAGCGCCGTCGATCCACAGGCGATCGCCGCCGCCAACGGCGACGAGCTCAAACTGACGCCGGAGTTGATCGCGGCATTGGAAGAGGCCGGTGATCGGGTGCTGGTCGGCAGGGCACTGGCGGAAGCCGAGGGCTGGTCGATCGGCCAGCGCATCGGCTTTACCGGTCAGCTTGCCAGGGCTGACGGCAGCCGCAATTGGAGCTTCACGATCGCGGGTTTTTTTGAGGGCGCGGATGCCAGCACCGATACCTATTTCATGCTCGCCCGCTACGACGCCCTCAATGCCGCTCGTGCGCGCGACAAGGATACTGTCGACGCCTTTGTGGTGCGTCCGCGCCCAGGCGTGTCACCAAGTGTACTGGCAGCGCGGATCGATGCTCTATTCGCCAATTCGGCGGCGCAGACGAGGACGCAGTCGGAAAAGCAGTTCCTTGAAGCGTTTCTCCGGCAATTCGCTGATATCGGCCTGATCGTGAGCCTCGTCGTGGGGGCGGCCTTCGTCACCATCCTGATGATCGCGGTCAACACTATGCTTTTCGCGGTTAGAGAGCGGCGTTTCGAGATCGGCGTCTTGAAGGTGCTCGGCTTTTCCAGTCCGCGGATTCTCGCGCTCATTCTTGGCGAGACATTGTTTATCTTTCTTGTCGGCGGCGCGGGCGGACTTGTTCTCGCCAAGCTTGCGACGCTTTCCATCGGACCGGAGTTCGGCCTCGTCTTCGGCGCGAGCGTGCTTGCGAAATCTCTCGCCATCATGGCAGGGCTCGGCCTGCTGACCGGGCTGCTGCCTGCGGTGACCGCCGTGCGCCTGCCCATCATCAACGCCTTCAGAACGAGATAATCCAATGTCATCAACGCTTAAGCAGACCTTTCTTATGATCAGAGTCAACCTTGGCAGCTTGCCGCGCCGCCTGTGGATCTCGTTGTCGATGGTACTGTCGGTCGCTCTCGTCGTGGCGGTGCTCTCAGGTTTCCTGGCGATGGCGCGCGGTTTCGAGGCCGCGCTCGCTGGCGCCGGGTCGGCTGATATCGCCGTCATTCTCGGCGGCGGCACCAACCAGGAGACTGGTTCGGAGGTGCCGGCCGAGGCAATCCGCAGCCTTGCGGCCATGAGCGGCGAGACCGGGATCGCGCGCGACGGCGCGAGCAATCCGGCATTGTCGCGCGAGACCGTCGTTCCCGTCGATGTCAGGCAAGGCGAAGGCGTCGAGCAGACGCTGTCGCTCAGAGGCATGGATCCGGCGGGCCCCGGCTTGCGTGAACGCGCGCGGCTTTCGCGGGGGCGGCTGTTTTCGCAAGGCGCGCGTGAGATCGTCGTCGGTGCCCGCATCGCCGATACTTTTCCTGGTTTCGCAGTTGGCGACACGATCCGCCTTGGCGCGCTCGACTGGAGGATCGTCGGGCATTTCACTTCAGACGGCAGCGCCTTTGAATCCGAGATCTGGGCGGATCTGGAGGCGGTGCAATCGGCTTTCGACCGGCAGGGGCAGGTGCAGAGCCTGCGTGTGCGGCTCGACGGCGAAGGCGATCCCGCAAGAGCACTGGCGGCATTGCGCGATCGGCTGTCGGCCTTGCCTGGCACGCCGCTCGTGGCCGTTTCCGAGATTGAGCTCTACGCCGGCCAGGCCGAGCGCACCGAGAGCCTGATCCGCCTGTTCGGCTGGCCGATCGCGCTGCTGATGGCGATCGGTGCGGCGGCGGGTGCCTTGAATACGATGATGAGTTCGGTTTCCGACCGCAGCGTCGAAATCGCGACACTGCGTCTCCTCGGTTTTGCCCGCCTGCCGGCCTTCGTCGCTACCTGGGTGGAGGCGGTACTCCTGTCGGCGGCCGGCGCCGGACTCGGTGTCTTCGCCTCCAAGCTCGCTTTCGATGGTTTGCAGGCAAGCACGATGGGCGGCAACACGACCTGCATGGCCTTTCAGCTCGACGTCACTCCCGACGTGGTGTTCACCGCCGGCCTTCTTGGCCTTGCCATCGGCATCCTGGGCGGCGCCCTGCCGGCGATTGCCGCCGCTCGCCTGCCGTTGACTTCGGCGCTGCAGGCGAGGGGAGAAATAGCGCAGAGATGATCGCCCGCCCCGTCATTCGAGAGGCCCTCTGGCCTGCTCACGATCGGGGCTGATTGGCCAAGCTGGCGCTGGGGCTTCATGCGAATCGCGAGCAGAATCACTGCGGTACAGCCTGGAAGGAAGATATCTCGCTGCCCGACGTTCCTCGATTTATTCGCCTCTGAGTCGCCATTTTCCCTGTTTTGGTTGCGGCTTTTCAGCGCCTTGTCGGACCGGGCGCCGTTGCCTGTGGAACAAAACCCGTAAACCGGTCGCTGCCGCATTGACAACATCTTCTCGCCTTCTTGCCGTGGACGGTTGCCCCGGCCGCAGGACGATCGGCCGATCCCGGTCGGTCTCAGTGGCGACATAGCGATCCGACGAACAGGGCAACATTGGTGATATGACAATCTACTATGTGAACTCAGCGACTGGCTCCGACCGCAACGGTGGGACGAACCAGAACTCGGCTTTTGCGACTTTGTCCAAAGTGGAATCCTTGGCTCTGAAACCAGGCGACAGCGTGCTGCTCGCCAAGGGGAGCGTGTTCAACGAACAATTCGATATCAAATATTCCGGCAGCGAGAGCGCGCCGATCAAGATCGGCAGTTACGGGACGGGGGCGGCCCCCATCATCCACAGCGGCGGCGACGGCATCCACAGTCTTTATGCCTCCAACATCGTGATCGAGAACCTCAAGATATCGAACACCGGCGGTGCGGGCATTTATGGCGGCAATGTCACGAATTGGACGGTGCGGGACGTCGAGATTGCCAAAACCGGATTATTGAAAAGTGCGGGTGCGATCACCTTCCGGACCAGCAAGAATGTCACGGTCGAAGGCAGCAAGATATCGGACGTCAGGGGCGACGGCTTCTGGATTCAGAAAGTCGAAGGTGTCAAACTTCTGAACAACGCCGTTACCAGCGCGAATGGCTCGACGGCAGATGCCGTGCAGATCAACGACAGCAGCAGTATTCTGGTCAAGGGTAATCATCTCGACCAGACCCATGCCAGCAGCCCCAAGGGCGTTATCGCGTTAATCGGGGCTGCAAATGCCGTGGTCGAGGACAATGTGCTCACCGGCGGCGGCTTCGGTATCAGCGCGCAAGTGGGCAAGAACGTCGCGATCCACGACAACGACATCTCGGGATATCATGGTTACGACTGGTCCTTTGCCATCGGTCTCGGCGACCAGGGCGACGCGCGAGACTACGATATCGCCGGCAATCATATCCATGATGGCGCATGGGGCGTGGTCATCACCGCCCCCATCGGCAGCCCCAGCTATGTCCGCACGAATATCAAGGTCCACGACAATGTCTTCAATGACCTGTCTCAGGCGGCGCTGAAGCTCGACAGGCCGGCATCGGGCTCTTTTTACAACAATACCGTCGAGAGTGGCGTCACGGCCACCAGCATTGCGCGTTCCGTTGCCGACGCGCACACCTTTTCCGTCAGCAACAACCAGACCATCGCCAATGTCGAGACTGTGCTGGCGATCTCGGCTACCAAGGCTGCCGCTACGACGGAAGCGGCCATGGATGCCGCGGTCGTCGCTGCCCATGACAATTTGAAGATCATCACTGACACCGGTGCGGCCCATCACGGCAATCTTCTCGAAAACGACAGCTCAGACAAAGGAACCCTGGCGCTCCGTCGCTTCGGCCACGAAACCGTCGGCAAGCACGGACTGACTCTGACGGGCGATTATGGCGTCATCCATGTGGAGCGCGATGGCAACTATTCCTACACGCTCGATGAAACGAAGCTCCCCGACCATGATGGACATGTGAGCGAATCCTTCAGTTACGAAATCAATGATGGCAACTCGCATCATAGTGACGCGGATGCGCTGACCGTTTACATCCATATGGATGGCTTGCTGAGCTGAGTGGCCCGAGTGCGAGGAGCGGGTTGATCCCGCCCTCGTGTTCCGAGGCTCCGGCCTTTGGCCGGACGCCTTGGCCTCGTCCTGACCGTCAAGCGGCAGCACGGCGCTTACCGTTCATTCACCTTTTAGTCGTTATTTCCTAGATTATCTTCTCGTAAGTTGTATTATCCAGGGGAGCAGCCTCCGCCAGGCGCTTCTCGGGAATAAGGCAGGCCCATGGTCTGCTGGCTGCCGTAACGTAACGGCAATGGAACGCCATGTTGTTGAGCATGGCTTCAGCTCCCGATCGCATCAGATCCACTCGTTGCAGCCGAACCAGACGGCTGCGCGACAATGCGAGAACACGGCGATATGACAATCTATTATGTGAATTCAGCGACGGGCTCCAACACCAATGCCGGCACCAGCGCAGAAGCGGCTTTTGCGTCATTCTCGGCAGTGGAAAACTTGAAGCTGCAGCCGGGCGACAGCGTGCTGCTCGCGGCGGGTACTGTTTATAACGACCAGCTTGACCTGAAATATTCCGGCACCGCCGCTGCCCCAATCACCATCGGCAGCTACGGCGTCGGCGATGCGCCCGTCATCACGAGCCCTAATGACGGCATTCACAGCCTATACGCATCGAATATCGTCATTGAGAATATCAAGATATCAGATACTGGTGGCGCGGCCATCTATGGTGGCTATGTCTCAAATTGGACCATCCGAAATGTCGAGGTTGATCACACCGGATTATCCAAATCCGGTTCTATCACCTTCCGTACCGGCTCGAACATCACGATCGAAAACAGCACGATTAACGACGTCAATGGCGACGGCATCTGGGTCGAGAAGTTCAACGGTGTCACGCTCCTCAACAACACCGTCACCAATGCCCACGGAACCACTGCCGACGCCGTCCAGATCAACGACAGCAGCAACATCGTCATCAGCGGTAATTATCTTGATCAAACGGGTGCAGTCACGCCAAAGGGCGTCCTGACGCTCGTCCGGCCTGTGGATGCTGTGATCGAGGGGAACACCATCCTCGGCGGCGGCTTCGGGATCAGCGCACAAGCCGGCACAAATGTCGCCATCCATGACAACGACATCTCAGGCTATGGCGGCTACAGCTGGTCCTATGCGATCGGCCTCGGCGACCAGGGGGATACGCGTAATTACGATATCGCTGGAAATTACATCCATGACGGCGCCTGGGGCGTGGCAGTCAGCGCCGCGGGCACGACCACTTATGTCCGCGAGGGTATCGAGATCTACGGCAATCTCTTCGACGACCTGACCCAGGCGGCATTGAAGGTCGACCGGCCGGCATCCGGATCCTTCCATGACAATTTTATCGCGAGCGATGTCACGCCATACAGCATTTCCCCCTCGATCATCGCTGCAGGCACCTTTCCCGTCAGCGATAACACGATCGTCGAAGAAGGTCCTACTACACTTGCGAGCGCCGACAGCCTCGCCGCCGCGGATGCGAGCGTCAGCCTCGTATCGGACACCGGGCTCACATCCCACAACGACCTGAAACTTGCTGCCGACAAGATTGCAGCGGATAAAGTCGGCGCTCATCATGACAATCCAATCTGGGAAAACGGCATATCGGATGAAACCCTGCTGCTTCGTCACTTCGGCAAGGCTGCTGTCGAAAAGCACGGGTCGACATTTGGCAACGGCGATCACGGCGTCACCATGGAAGCCGCCGATCTTGCTGGCCCGGAAAACGGCAGCGAAATTTCACACCATGAGATCACGCCTCAGCCGTTGCATCATTCAGAAGCGGATCCGCTGATCGTCTCTATCCTTCAACACGGCATGCTGCACTGAGGATAGCAGGGAGCATCGCCGCTACGGGGAGAAGCCGTGGCGGCATCAGAGGTCGCCGAGCAGCGTTCGGTGGAAAACGCCTCTTGTCGCTCGCCGCCATCGGCTCAGGAAGAGAGGCCGATCGTAATCGTGGCGGAAAGCACGCCGCTATCGAGCTTCTCAAAATCGAAGATGTGATCGGTAGCGTCCTGCGGAATGAGGCCGTCATTGTCGTTGCGCGTATCGCGGCGGGGGCGTTCACGATAGTCGGGATGCTCACCATAGATGATGTCACTCAGGGCGTCGTCGAAATAGAGCTGGCTGACGAGAAGCTCCTTGCCGTCTGCGAGGATGCGGCAATGAACATGCGGCGTGCGGCCACTATACCATCCCGGATAGGCGGTCAAAAAACTTGCCTGCCCGGCCTCGTCGGTCAGTTGGCGACCGCGAAATGCGAGCCCGCTGATTGCCTCGGCGTCACTAAGCGTACACATCTTCGCAGCCTCTCGGCCGGAATAGATGCCACGGTGATCGGTATGCCAGATTTCGATATCGGCGTTTTCGACCGGCCGGCAGTCGGCGGCATGGACGATACGGAGGGCCAGCCGCAACGGCAGTCCGGCTTCTCCTTCAGAGATGTCTTGGCGGGCCGGGACGTCGTTGACATGGCAGGGGCCACGGGTCTGGGCCAGGGTCACGACGCAATTCGGGCGAGTGCGGAAGAGCGGCGCGGGCAGCTTTTCCAAGGCGACAGACTTGGTGCCGCCGCTCAGAAAATCAGTGCCCTTCCAGTCGAATGTCCTGGCTGCCGCCGCGGCATGCCGCCGCGGCCAGATTGCCGTCGCAACAACCGAGGATGCGGCAATCGCGGCGCCGCCAAGTACAAGAGTGCGCCTCTTCATATGTCCTCCTTTGTCTCAAGACCTGGCGTGTAAGGGGGCAGGCCAGCACCTTCAGTTAAATCCCGGCAATGATCACGGTGACGAGGCTGTCGGCGAAGCAGGGCGATGCCATCAGACCTTAGATGGCAACCTGTTCGCCAAGCTCGACAACGCGGTTTGACGGCAGGTTGAAATAGTCGGAGGGATCGATGGCAAAGCCTTCCAGCGCCATGAATATGCGTTCCTGCCAGCCGGGCAGGCCGGTGTTCGGCGTCCTGACGAGGTTGCGGCGGCCGAGATAGAAGGACGTTTTCATGATCTCGAACTTGAAACCTCCTTCTCTACAGAGCGCCAGCGCCCTGGTGACATCAGGATCGTCCATGAAGCCGAAAGTGATATCGAGACGCACGAAACGCGGCGAGAGTTGGCTTATCTTGATGCGCCTGTTGTCGGGAACATAGGGTTCGTCCTCGGTCCAGACAGTGAGGATGACGTTCTGTTCGTGCAGCACATGATTGTGCTTGAGATTGTGGAGCAGAACGTTCGGCGTCCGGTCTGGCACGCTGGTAAGAAAAACCGCCGTTCCCGGAACGGTAACCGGTGAATGATCCGACTTCCGCTCGATCGACCGGATGAAGGAATCGAGCGGAATTTCGTTGTTGGCCCGCAGTCTCTTGAGGTAGGCTTGCCCCCGGGTCCAAGTCCACATCAAAATCATGATTGCCAGCGCCAGGGCGACCGGAACCCAGCCGCCATCGTGGATCTTCAGCAGATTGGCTGCCAGGAACAAGACTTCGATAATGAAGAGCGGCAGCAGCAGCATGGCGGCGAGCGTGAGCGAGTAGCCCCAGACAGCCCGCAGGAATTGGAAGGACAGCATGGTCGAGATGACCATGGTCCCAGTTACCGAGATACCGTAGGCAGTCGCCAGCGACTCGGAGTCGCCAAAGGAAAAGATCAGCATCAGCACGCCGACCAGCAGGAGGAGATTGACGCTCGGTACGTAGATTTGGCCCGTGTTGGTCTCGGACGTGAATTTGATCCGCAGCCTCGGCAGGAAGCCGAGATGAACCGCCGAGCGGGCGAGAGAAAAAGCGCCGGTGATGACGGCCTGGCTGGCGATGATCGTCGCCATCGTCGCCAGTATGACAACTGGCAACAGGATCCAATCCGGATACATCAGAAAGAATGGGTTGGTGGCCGTTTCGGGATGGGCGAGAACGAGCGCGCCCTGGCCGATATAGTTCAGAAGCAATGCAGGAAAGACGAGTACGAACCACGCCGTCTGGATGGGGCGGCGGCCGAAATGCCCGAGATCGGCATAGAGCGCTTCGGCACCCGTCACCGTCAGAAAAACGGCGCCGAGCACGATGAGGCCGACCGTGCCGGCATGGGCGAGGAACGAAAGCGCATTGATCGGATTGAGGGCGGCCAGAATCCTCCAGTCGTCGCCGATATGGATCAAGCCGCCGGCAGCCATGGCCAGAAACCATAAGACCGTTATCGGCCCGAAAAACATGGAGACAGCTGCAGTCCCCCTCGACTGCGCGGCAAAGAGAACGATCATGATCGCAGCCGAGGCGAGCGGGACATAATCGGCAAAGGTCGGCGTGACCAGCTTCAGACCTTCGAGCGCTGACATGACCGAGAGGGCAGGCGTGATCATTGCATCGCCGATGAAGAGGGCTGCCCCGATCAGCCCGGCGAAGAACAGGACCGGCACGTTTCGTCCCATCTTCTTCATCAGGAGGGCAAGAAGCGAGAGGGTACCACCTTCGCCGTCATTGTCCGCCCTGAGAAGGAACAGCACATATTTGAAAGTCACGATAACGGTTAGCGTCCAGACCATCAGAGAGATCAGGCCGATCACTTCCGGCTCGTGTATGCCATCGGCAGCAAAAGGCCTGAGCGCCTCGCGAAAGGCGTAGAGCGGGCTGGTGCCGATATCGCCATATACGACGCCGACTGCACCGACGACCAATCCGACAAAGCCGCTCCGACTGCCGAGGTCACTGCTCTTGTCCGCATGTGTTGAAGTCATGTTTCCCCGCTCACGCCTCTTGCTTACAGACAGAAACATATGCCGCATTGGAGAAGGGCAAGTAAATTCGTGTCGGTGCAATCTTTTCGTGGCGAAGCGAAGCATGACTGTCGGCCCCGACATGTCTGCCGCGAGGAGTTCGGAATGAAGCGATTTCGGCCCGGAAAATAATATAGTAGGCATTCGAAATCACTTTTCAGGCAGGGGGCGAGTGAGATGGAACCCACTCAATTGTTCGAGCTGGTCATTGCGATGTTTCTCGCGATCATCGCGCTGCATTACGCTGCTCACAGGCTGGGTTTGCCACCGTCCGTTGCGCTGCTGGCCGGCGGCGCTCTGCTAGCCTTCGTGCCGGGGCTACCGGCGATCACCGTAGATCCCGGGCTGGTGCTTGTCATCTTCCTGCCACCGCTCTTGATGGACGGCGCCTGGGCCATTGCTCTCGTGCGGCTGCGGCGCCATATGATCGGCATTGCCTCGCTCGCCGTCGGAGCAGTATTCTTCACCTGTGCCGTCGTGGCCGTCGTGACCCATCTTCTCTTTCCGTCACTTCCCTGGGCCGCCTGTGCAGCACTTGGCGCCATCGTTGCACCGCCGGATGCGGTGTCGGCCCGCGCCGTGCTGGAGCGCGTCAGGCTGCCGCGGCGGCTGCAGATTCTGCTGGAAGGCGAGAGCTTGCTGAACGATGCGAGCGGTCTGGTTCTATTTCGCTTTGCCGTCGCCGCCGCCGCAACGGGAAGTTTCAGCGCGATGGAGGCGGCTTCCAGCTTCCTTGTGCTGGCGCTCGGCGGCATGGTCGTCGGCGTCGTTGTCGGAACGGTGTGGGTGAAATTCGTCCGGCGCCTGGGCGACGAATATCTCATCATCGCCGCCACTGTGCTGCTCGCCTGGATTTCCTATCTGCTCGGCGAATTGCTGCACGTTTCCGGCGTCATTGCCACGGTTACCACGGGTCTAATCGCTTCCTGGCACCAGCACACCGTATTCTCGGCCGCAACGCGCATGCGAGGCACGTCGTTCTGGACTGTGATGATCTTCCTGATGGAAGCTTCAGTTTTTACATTGATCGGGCTGTCGTTGCGCGACGTCGTTGAGCGCGGCGGTGGTTTTACCACAGTTATCGCGACCATGGGACTACCGATGCTGGCGATCCTCGTGACGCTCGTGATCGCCCGCTTTGCATGGGTCTTCGCCTCAGATCTCGTCATCCGCCTTTGTGCTCCGCTGGGGTTCAAACGCGCTGAGCCGCTGGGCGCCGGCGGCGCCACCGTCCTCAGTTGGGCCGGCGTGCGGGGCGTGGTGACGCTTGCCCTGGCGCTCAGCCTGCCAGAAGAATTCCCCGGCCGCGACTTCATCCTCGCAACATCATTTGCCGTCATTGTCGGAACCGTGCTCGTCCAGGGAACGAGTTTGGGGCGGATAATTGCCTGGGCACGGCTGGTGGAGCCGGAGACGGAAAGGGCGCGTCTCACAATGAGTCAGGCCGAAGCCGCCATGGCGCAGGCGCAGCTTGGAACCGTCCAAAACCTGGCATACGACCCTGAGGGAAATCTCATCCACCCGCAATTGCTGGAGCGATACCAACGCCGAGCCACCGCTATCGTCGATTACGCCGCGAGAACGGAACATTATATCCCGATGCTTCACGCCCATTTTGATGTCGTTCTCGAGGCGGTTGCGACCGGCCGTCGGGAACTCATTCGGCTCCACCGCGCCGGTGATATCGACGACGAGACGCTGGAGGAGCTGGAACGGGATCTCGATCTGGAGGAATTGAGCGCGATTTCAGCTAAAGCCTGAGTTTGCAATCGAGTCAGATCGAAGACGGCCGGTAAAAATACGCACTGCATTCGAAGTATTCGATGCGATCCTGGAAATATAAATCCCATCGCAACTAATGCCGTTCCACCGGATCGTTGCGAGATTCCGGCGGATTGTTCCGCTTCGGCTCCCATATGGCATCGGGCTTTCGTCACCCCCAACATCGAATTCTCCATTTTTCGACTTCGCCAGCTGAGCGTTTGCAGATTGCCAATATTCGTCCGTTTTGCGGGTGCCGTCGCCGGTCGCCTAAGTTTTATTTCTTTAAATACAGGAAAAAATACGCGGTCAAATTGCTTCTAATTGCCGCCATGATTCAAATATACGTTCCAGCCGCGATTTTTTCTTCGCCACATTTCGGATGTTTGAAATTATCCAAACAATGGTGAGAAACAATGAAAATTATTCTCGTCATAGCCCTCACGGTTTTTGCCGTGCCGTGTGAGGCCGACATGCTCGTCACGGCTTCGAAATATAATCGCATGCACGAACGTTCTATTTCATTTCTCAGCATCAATCCCCGCAGAACGTCGTGGTGCGGAGCATTCCTCGCCTTTGTCGCCAAACGATCGTCACGCCAGCCGCCGCCCAATCCCAATATGGCAGTTTCCTGGAAAAGCTTCGGCAAACCTGTCTTCTTTCGTTCGGCAAGGCGGGGAGATGTCGTTGTGATCCGAAGCGGCAGGCGGTTCCATGTCAGCCTGTTCGATCACTTCGATCAGCGGCGCCAGTACGTCTATCTCTTCGGCGGCAACCAATCCAACCGCGTCCAGCTGTCACGCTACCGCGCCAGCTCGGTCGTTGCCGTTCGACGATAAAGCCGTTCTGTTGATTGGCACCTGGCCCAACGGTCGGCTCTCGTGCTGAGGTTCGGAGGCTGCGCCTCGAAGAGGGGCGGCTTATCGTCGGAATTTGCGCACCGATCATCAATCAAACCCGTCCAACGCACATAGCACGCCATCGACTGGGATTGAGGCCAGCCTTTCGCGCGTGATGTCGAATCGCCAGGCTTTGACCAGATTCTCGGATCGATAAGAGCCATCTGGCTCTTCCGCCATCCTGCCGAGTGCAAAGATGGGGGCATCAGGAAACCGCCTCGATGAGCAAAAGGCCGGCTGCAGAAGTTCGTGGTGGGGGCTCGGCTTTGAGATCGTTACCTGGTCGATCACGGTCCAGACGGGGAGACTTCCATTCATGCCGGTCTGGCGTCGAAGCACCAGCAAAAGCTTTGCGCCGCATTTTAGCTCGGCTGCCGCATAGGCTGGGCCTCCGACCATTCCTGGTAGTACCGTTCCGCCGATCTCCACGCAGCCCTTCGCAGGAGGAGGCGTCGATTTTCCGCGCGCCTCACTGGCATCGCCGGTGGCTGGAATCAGCGTGAGAAGAGCGGCAATCGCGGGGAGATATCGAGACATGGGAAACCGTTGAGGACACGTGGCGAGGGAGGGGCTGGTTGAATTCTCAGTGCTGAAGTGAGGACCGTAATCCTGCTCTGGAAGACGTCAATGGTTGAGGTTGCAAGTGGAACAAGGTCAGTCGCGGCTGACACTGCGGAAGGCAGCGATGATGCTGTCGGCGGCCAGCCGGGCTTCGTCTGCGTTCGTCTGGAAATTAGTGACGGAGAGCCGCATAACGTCGCGGCCGCGCCATTTGGCGCCGCCTGCGAAGAGGGTGGCGTTTTCACAGATCTTTGCGATGGTCTTGCGGGTGATTGCATCGCTCTCTTCGTCCGGGCGGTCTGTGGCGAAGTGGAGGATGATTTGGTTCAGTGTGATTTCGTTCAAGATGGTGATGCCTGGTTCGCGCTGGAGATGCTCGGCCAGCAGGCGGGCCGACGCGCAACATTGGTCGATGAGGGCGGCGATGCCATCGCGGCCGAGATGTTTCAGCATCGCCCAGGTGGCGAAGCCCCGAGCGCGCCGGGAAAGCTCCGGCACGTAATGGGAGGGATCGCGCTCGCCCTCGGCTGCGAGTGGCAGGTAGCTTGCGGCGATCGTCATGGCGCGGCGGTGGGCAAGCTCGTTGCGCACGATCGCATAGCCGCAGTCATAGGGCGTCTGCAGCCATTTATGACCATCCGTCGCCCAGCTATCGGCCGCCTCGACCCCGCGGCTGAGGTGGCTGAATTTCTCCGAAGCCTGCGCCCAGAGGCCGAAGGCGCCGTCGATATGCACCCAGGCGCCTTTTTCCTTCAGGGTCGGGATGATCCGACGAAAATCGTCAAAACCGCCGGTATTGATCTGCCCGGCCTGGAGGATGGCGATGCAAGGGCCGATGACCGACGTAAGCGCGTCGCCGAGCGCGGCCGGATCGATCCGGCCCATTGGATCAGTCGGCAGGCGCAACACCCGGTCATGGCCGAGGCCGAGGAATTGAAGCGCCGAGAAGACGGTCGTGTGGGCGTCGTCGCCGATCAGCACCGTGATCTCGGGCGCGCCGAACAGGCCTTTTGCGTCCGCATCCCAGCCAGCCTTGCGCAGCACATCGCCGCGGGCAGCGGCAAGGCAAGTGAAATTGGCGACCGTGGCTCCCGTGACGAAGCCGACGGAGCTTTCGGGCGGCAGCTTCAGGATGTCGAGAAGCCATCTCGCCGAGACCGTTTCGACGGCGGCCGCGGCCGGGGCGGCGACGTGGTTTCCGGCATTCTGGCCCCAGGCGCTGGTCAGGAAGTCGGCCGCCACGCCGACCGGATGAGAGCCGCCGATGACCCAGCCAAAGAAGCGTGGGCCCGTGGTGAAATGCAGGCCGGGTTCGGCGTTCGCGGCGAGCTGCCTGATGACATCGGCCATATCGGCGCCGGCCGCCGGCAGCGGCTCGTCGAAGGTGGCGAGCGAAGCGGCATAGTCGTGCCGGGGCACATGGCGGGCCGGCGCGCGCTCACGAAACCCGGCTGCAAGCCGCGCGGCGTCCTGAAACAGAGATGCGATTGCCGACATGCGATCCCCCTGCGCCGGACGCCCGCCGGTCCTGGGGACCGCCTCCAGGCAAGCTGCCGGCGCCGGCAAGTCTATCCGATATCGCCATCGCTGTCTTGGTTCGCGAAGAATCGATCCAGGCGGGTTTGGCTTCGGCTGAAGCGTTGCGGCGCGGACCCAAAGGCTTACAGCATATCCCCAAGGCTCCAGTGGTTGCTCCAGCGGGCGTCGATTTCGTCGTCGACGTTCTGGTAGCGGATGTCGGTGGAGAGGCGCAGCCGCCGGGTGCGGTCTTCGTTGTTGGTGGCGGCGTGGATTATGTAGGGGGAGTGCAGCACGACGTCGCCAGCCTCGTAATCGGCGGCGAGCCAGCGGGCGTTGAAGCGCTCGGCTATATCAGGCAGGTCCTTGGAGATCCAGCCGCCTTCGGCCATTTGACTGTTATAGGCGCTGATCCGCTCTTCCGGCGAGAGAGTGCCGCTGTTCGCCTGGAATTCCGCCTCCATCCTGCGGCCGAGCGCATGCGAGCCTTCGAGATAGACGAGGCCGCCCATTTCGGCGGGGATGTCTCCGATCGGGATCCAGGCAGTGACGAGCCGGCTGGTGCCGCCGCGGAGGTAGACGAGATCGTAGTGGGCGGGGGTCGCCACCACCGTGCCGGGTTGGACATAACGCATCAGCTTGCGTTTGTGGAGATAGGAGATGCCTTGGAGGAAGGCGTCCATGAAGCGAACGAGCCGCGGCTGGGCGCAGAAGCCTTCATAGGCGGCGGAGCGGACGATCGACATTAGGCGGCGGTTGGCGAGGTTCCAGTCGAAGCCTTCGGCGGCCGCGATGCCAAGTGCGAAATCATGGCCGGGCGCCAGCAGGCCGGTTTCGGCGAGGTGGGCGAAGACCCAGCGGCGGAAATCGATCACTTCGGCGCGCGGCAGAAGGCCCTTCAGCCAGACATAACCATCCTCCTCATAGCGGCGGCGGATGGCCTCGACGCCTATGGCAGGATCGGTCTGCGTCAGCAGGCCGAGCCTTTCTGCAGGGATTGTCTTGCCACGGGCGGCGAGGGGCGATTGCATCACTTTCATCCCGGCAGCATTCGCGACAATTGACATTTCATTCATCCTTGCTTTGACTTACCTGCCTCCAGCTTGTCGGTTGCGTGGGCCGATCGCCATGGAGGAAAGCTGCAGCTGGATTTTTCGCTCATGAGAGAAGCAGAGGCCATCTATCGATCTCCCCTTGCCGCGGCCGGCGGGCTTGCTGTGACGGGCAGCGGCAGGCAGCATGCGCGCCATGCCGTGAAGGACAGGAGGCTGCCGAGCTTTGCGGCCGTGTTGGTGGAGCGCGGGCGGGGGTTTCTCGAAACCGCTGCGGGCGGGCGCCAACCCGTGGAGGGGCCGGCGCTCTTCTGGTTGTTTCCGAACCGCCCGCATTCCTATGGGCCTGACGAAGCTGGATGGGACGAGCGCTGGGCGCTGTTTGAAGGTTCGTTCACGCGGGATTTCGTGCGGATGCGGCTGATTGGCGAGCGTCATCCCCTCGTGACGCTGCGCCATCTCGAGGAGGTGGTGCGGCTCTTCGCGCGGCTGCATGCCGATCTCGTCGACGACAGCCATCTAGGACAGGCCTCGGCGGCATTGGCGCTCCATCGTATCGTCATCACCGCCGCGCGGCAGGCGAGCGCTGCCGCAGGTCGCGAAGGCGAGGGTGCGTCCGCCGATCTCGTCGAGACGCTGCGGGGCAGGGCGCTGCAGCCGCTCGACCTTGCCTCGTTTGCCTCCGAGCACGGCATGTCGCCGGCCACGCTGCGGCGTAAATTCATAGCCGAAACGGGCATGCCGCCAAAGGACTTCCAGCTTCGAGCGCGTATGGACCAGGCCAAGCAACTGCTCGCCATGTCAGACGAGAAGATCGAAACCATCGCAGCCATGGTCGGTATCGAAGACCCGTTCTATTTCTCTCGCGTCTTTCGTGAGCGCGAGGGCTGCAGCCCCCGTGAATTCCGGATGCGATATAAGCGAGGTTGAGCTGTTGCAGTATGGATCGCGGTCTTTGCTGCGATCTTGAACAAATCAAGCATTACGTGAAGAGGAAGACGATTTTCTCCAATAAATGTTGATTTTATGCCGGCTGTTTTCAAAATTTTCTAAGGATCTGCTGAAATCTATTGCCTTCTTTCGAAGTATCCATCAATGATGTACGAAATATCATTCGCGCTGCTGTCAAGGCCGCTCTGTCGATCAGCGAGGGATATGCACTGAAATATTTCATTCTCTATGCGCTCGTGTGCTCGGTAGTCGGGATAATTCTTCTCGTCGTCTTCCATCAGATTGCACCGGTTCAGATGGAGAGACCTGGCGATCAAACGGCCTTCGAACCGGATGATCTGGTCGTGCGGTCGACCCGCGAACCAACGACAGACCAGCCCGCCATGCGGCCTCTCAACCAATGGGATCTGCGGCTTGGCAATCAGCCGGAGGCGCAGCCCGATCAATCAGGTGTGCGCAAAGGCGGCCGGGTGGGAACGCCGGCGCAGTAGGTAGAGTTGGCGCTGCCATTCGGGCGCGGCCTTCTCCAAGGCTCCTCATGCTAAGGTGTGCAGCCCGCGAGGGCGGAGCCTCGAAGCACGCGGCTCAACGCTGCTTCTTGCATTCATCAACCGCCGATATACCCGCCGTCAGGATGATCCTTCGAGGCCCTGCGGGCACCTCAGAGTCTGTGAACCTTTTGGATTTCGTCGTTTTCGAAAGAGCTGAGCCATTGATTTAACTCGCATCGAAAAATTGTAAAATCGATAGATTCACAGGCTCTCAGGATGAGGCTCTCTTGTGTGTTGGCGGGCCGCGATGGGGCCAGGCGCCAATCGAACTCGCGCTTCCGAGTTGCATCCACTGCAGTCGGCTGCGATGACATATCTCCGATACTCCGGGAGGTGGCGATGGATGCAGGCGGCGTGACGATCAGGCTCATAGGTGCAGACGAGGTGGAGGCTTTCCGGCATATCCGCCTGGAAGCGCTCCGCGCCGAGCCGTCCTCCTTTGCCAGCCGCTACGAAGACTGGGAAATTCTGTCTCTGCAGGAGTGGCGCGATCGGCTGAGCGAGCCGGTTTTCATAGCCTTTCGCGAAGGCGAGCCCGTCGGCATCATGGGCTTGTTTCGGCAGCGGTCGAGCAAGATGGCCCACCGCGCCACGATCGTCATGGTCTATGTCCGCGCCAAGCTGCGCGGAACGGGCCTTGCCGTCAAACTACTGGAGGCGATTTCCGATCACGCGCGCAATATCGGCATCCGTCAATTGGAACTCTTCGTCAGCGCCGAAAATACGGCGGCGATACGGTTCTACCAGCGGCAAGGTTTTGCCGAAATCGGCCGTATCCCCGGCGGCGTGCTGGAGGATCGCCGGGAGATCGACGATGTGATGATGGCGCGGCGGCTGATGGGTTAGGCCGTCGCGGCGCGGCGGACCATCGGCCTCTTGACCTCAAGTGGGATTGGGGTTGCAGGATGCAGCCTGAATCGGAGGTCGCCGTGATGAAAATCCTGATGGACAAGGACATTGACGATAGCGGGTTGATGGCGGTCGCGATCGACGCGCTGGAGACCGCCTTCCATGCCAGGGCCGCCAACCGGTTGATCTCGCCACCGAGGCATCATGTGTCGTTTCCTGATCGAGGCGATCTCGTTTTTACCGTTGGCGGTATCATGGGCGAGAAGCCGCTCGCGGGTTTTCGCGTCTACGACACATTCGATGGGGCTGAGCATGCGCAGATCGTCGCCGTATGGTCGGCCGACGACGCCAGGCTCAAAGGGATCGTTCTCGGATCGCTCTTGGGAAGCCTCAGGACTGGCGCGATCGGAGGTTTGGCGATCCGGCATCTCGGCGCGCCTGACGCCAAAATCGTCGGCATCATCGGCAGGGGAGCGCAGGCGCGAACCCAGCTTGCAGCGGCTGCCGCCGTTCGCAACCTCGATCACGCCCGCGTTTATAGCCGCGATGAGAAAAATCGTGCTGACTTTGCAAGCGAGATGCAGCTCGCCCTGGGTCTTAAGGTGGAGCCTGTCGACAGCGTCTCGAAAGCCGTTGATGAGGCCGATATCGTCATCTGCGCGACGACAAGCCAAACGCCCGTCCTCCATGCGGGCGATTTAAAGCCCGGCGCGCACGTCAACACTGTCGGCCCGAAAACGCTTCACGGATGCGAACTCGGCTTGGATCTCGCAGACGCGGCGGCCGTGATCGCGACGGATTCTCCCGAACAAACGCGCGCATACCCATCGCCCTTTTTCCTGACAGGCTCCGGCAGCGACAGCCGCCTGGTCGATCTCGCCGACATCATTGCGGGGAAAGCGTCAGGGCGGAGATCGCCCGAAGAGATAACGCTGTTCTGCTCCGTAGGCCTTGCCGGAACTGAAGTCGTCGTCGCCGCGGCGGTGCTCGATAGGGTGGGGTGTCGGTGTAGACCTTGAGTCAAAGACGCCCTTCAAGCCTCTGTTCATTCTATCTATTCGCGCCTTCTGCCGTCAGGCCCAGCACATCCCGCATGCCATATTCGCCGGGTGCGCGCCCTGCAATCCAGCGGGCGGCGGCAAGCGCGCCGCGGGCGAACATGCCGCGATCGAGAGCCGAATGCGACAGCGTCACGACTTCCTCGGCGGCGGCGAACAGGACGCTGTGTTCCCCGACGATCCCGCCGGCGCGCAGGACGGCGAAGCCGATCTCGCCGGGCAGTCGCTCGCCGGTGACGCCGTCGCGCCCACGCCGCTCGACGGATGCGAGGGAAACGCCGCGGCCCTCGGCGGCCGCTTCACCGAGCATCAGCGCCGTACCGGACGGCGCATCGATCTTCCTGTTGTGGTGGGCTTCGAGGATTTCGATATCCCAGTCATGCTGGGGAAGAGCGCGCGCCGCCTGGGCCACGAGGCCGACCAGCATGTTGACGCCGATGGAGAAGTTGCCGGAGCGCAGGATCGGAATCGTTTGGGCGGCGGCTGCGATCCTTTGGATATCACCCGGCTCGAAACCTGTCGCTCCAATCACCAGGGCCGGCCCGCCTGCCGAGGCACAGAGGCCGGCGAGTTCGGCGGCGGCATTTCCCGTCGTGAAATCCAGGATCACGTCGGCGGCTGCAATTGCGGCCGCACGGTCGATCAACCCTTCACCGGCGGAGCCAGGGCGGCCGATGCCGCCGATGACGACAAAAGCCGGATCGGCCGCGAGCAGCGGCAGTATGGTGCGACCCATGCGGCCGTTCGCGCCGGCGACGGCTATTTTGACAGGGGAGGTCACGTGTTTTCCTTGGCTGGAATATTTACGATGGAGCGGCCGCTTGCATCCGGGGTTCGCGCCGGAACGGCATTCTGGACCTACCGCAATTGCGCTGCCGACGTAAAGCAGGGGATTTGTTGCCCCCGTCCCTGTGAACGACTGGCCTTACCAGTTGCCGGGATCGGCGGTGTGATCGATGCTGGCGAATTCATCAGCCTTGTTCCGGTCGAGATTTACCTCCGTGGTCACCTTCGTCTCGTCGGTGACCGAGTAGCGGTCAGGGACAGGTCCCTTCGAAAGTTCCTGGTACAGGAGCAAGGCTGCCTCCTCGGCGGTATCGGCCTCGATCTCGCGGGTGAGGGTAACGGTGAACTTGTGCATGGCTTCGGCCCTTTCAATCGCGCGCAGACGATGCTTGCCACTCTGACACCCTTTTGCGGCGAGGACGCAAGGCCGTTGCCGAAATAACATGCATAGGCTGGAGAAAGGCGATCTCTCTCTTATTTCAGTAGAATTGCAAACCAAGAGGGAAGGACCGCCGCAATGGCAAAAAACACGATCTGCCTATGGTACAACAAAGACGCTGAAGACGCGGCCCGCTTTTATGCCGCGACGTTTCCCGACAGCGCGGTGGGTGCTGTCACTCGGGCGCCGGGAGATTATCCTGACGGTAAGCAGGGAGATGTTTTGGTTGTTGAATTCACCGTCGCCGGTATCCCTTGCATCGGTCTGAACGGCGGCCCTGCATTCAAACACAGTGAAGCCTTCTCGTTTCAGATCGCTACGGAGGATCAGGAAGAAACCGATCGTTTGTGGAACGCCATCGTCGGTAATGGCGGCCAGGAAAGCGAGTGTGGCTGGTGCAAGGACAAATGGGGTTTGTCCTGGCAGATTACACCGCGTGTCCTCTCAGAAGCGCTCTCGGCGGGTGGTGATCAGGCAAAGCGTGCATTTGACGCGATGATGACGATGAGAAAGATCGATGTCGCGGCGATCGAGGCGGCTCGGCGCGGTTGAGGCGCCATCGCCCGCCCCGAGGCCGACAGATGTCGGGCTGTCAGAACCAGAGATCGCGTACGCGGCGCCCGTCGGAGGGAAGATCTTTGAATGTGTCGAGCCCGTCGAAATGATCGATGGGGAGATCGGCGACGAGTTCCGGCGGTGCAAGCCGCATGTTGACCGCTATGCGGCGGCGGCCATTCTTTTGCAGGCGCAGACCGCGCAGTTCAAGACGCAGGCACAGGATGGGCAGAACAAGATTCGAGCGACGACGCTGCCCTGCCGGACCGGGTATAAGAGGCGGTCTGGCCGATAAGGGTGATCCGCTCTCCTTCGTAATCATAGGCCCCGAGCGTGCCGTAGCGTCGGCAGAGGGTGCAGTTGCAGGCGGTGATCGATCCCGGATCGCCTTCGAGGGTCCAGCCCGTCTTGCCGCAATGACATGAGCCCGTCAGCAGGAGTGCTCGGATCCACTTCCCCGTTCAACGGCTGCATCCTGCCTCAATCGTGCAACGACCGCAATTGGCGCGTCGATCGCTCGGCCGCTGCCTTTCACGGGCCTGTGGCCGTTCCGAGGGGTGGTCATCGCCATGGCGCTGACGTCGATGGCGGTGAAGCAATCAATCTGACAGTCATCTGGGGCATTCGGCTACCATCGACGGCGTAACGACTGGGGGCTTCATTCCCGAAGACAATCGAGTAACCATCGCCGGCTCGCCTGAAGGCTGACCGAATGACCTACGGCGGCAACAAGGCCTCTCCTCGAAAGACCTCTGCCCTATAGGTCGAAGTGCCCGCGGGCGGAAATCCCGTCCTGCGAACGCGTCCTCGATCAGCCGGTGGATGGAATATGGCCGAGCGATCACTACGGGGTCATGGTCGATATCGACTCCGGTCAAATGCAAGGGCCGGCTGACGGCGCTGTGGGTCTCGATAAAGGCCGAATTCGTCGTGCCTATTCCACAAGCCCGAAGATCGGGCCATAGCCGCCATGCCAGGACCAATCGTTGCGGTCTAATGCTGGATAGTAAAGCCCAACACCTCGTCCGCCATCCAGAAACAACGCGTCAGGGCATTGCAGTCGGTCCCGGAAGAGCCGTGCGAATTCATGGAAATTGACCCCGTCTTCGCTGATTGCGAAGCGAACCGCGCCACCCGCGCAGACGCCGACCCCGCTTCGACGGCTCCGGTCTGTCGAGCCGAGGATGAAGATCGGGTTCAGCTTGCCGGCGATGACGAGCATTGGGCCGGACTGCGTGGCGAACCGCACCTTGGGGGCACGCCTCAGAAATTCATCGGTCGGGAGTATGTCGGCGCCCGCTTCACCAAGAAAGAACACGCCGTTCGGTTTCTTGTAGAAATTCGGCACCTGACCGGGGGGGCCTCCGGCCCCTGCGGTATTGGCGGACTTCAATTCCCTGGCGTTTTCGACATACAGTCCCATCGGCGAAAAATCGGCCCGGTACATTCCGGCATTGATGGCCAAGGCCAACGTTTTCCCCTCGGCGCGAACGGCTTCGGCCAAGCGTGAAAAAGCGCGGTATGGTTGGCCATCGGCGCCCTTCCAGAACAGGCGCAGGTCGGCTTTTCCTGCTTCCAGCGTGCAAACGACGTACGCCGCCTGGTCGAAAGTTTCCTGTTCGCATGGCTCTGCATGCGCCTGAGGCAGGAATGTCATCATTGTCGCCAGCATCATGGCCGCGGCGAGCATGGCTTGTTTGACATAGGGCATTGGTATCAGAATAGTCATGACGAGATATGATTTCCTATCGTGCGGCGGCAGCACCGGGTTTTTCATCGCCATCGGCGACGGCCGGAATAGGAATTTTTACCGGTACAGCAACGATTGTCAGCCGGGATGAGTATCCAAGATTTCTCGTGAAACGCGTTCTGCCTCCTTCTTCTGCTGGAACGAAAAGATAGCGTCATGCTCTTCTTCTCCCGCTGGCAGAAGAGTGGATCAGACCGATGAGGTGGGAAGGAGTCTCAGCGGCAAAACGCCTCCATCATCAGAATCCAGGCACCCCGCAAAGGTGGGAACATTCAATCCTACCAGGCGGTACGGGCGGTGCCGAGCGCTGTTGTATGAGAGGATGAGACGTGGGCGACGTGCGCCTTGAGCGATACGACGCAGTTTCCCGGAAAGCTAAGTTTGTGCGCCGTCAAGTGCTTCAGCAGCGCTTCTGCGTCGCGCTTCTCGGTCAACGGAAATGTCACAGTCATGCGGGTTCCTCATACTGAGCATCTGCGGAAATTAATGGTTAAATTCTCTTGCGCTGCAACAAGAAAATTTGAATGATAAAATTAAAATCGATTAGCTTTTGGTGGGGTTTTTTAAAATCGTTTGAATTAGCTTCCTCGGTTTCCCATGGATTGGGCAGTGGTTCGGCCGCGCGAGCGAGATCCGCATAGTGCGCTCCAACAAGCACTCGAAGCGTTAGGAGCAATGCCTTCGATGAAGGCATTGGTGGATGCTGAGAGATGGCGCTGCCGATTCAAGATCAGCCGCTCACCGTGTATGGCGGGCAGCCCAATTCCTGAGCCGCAGTCCATTGAGCTTGATGAAGCCTTCGGCATCATGATGATCATAAGCGATGGAACTTTCCTCGAAGGTGACGAGGTCGGCGGAATATAGTGAGCAGGGCGAGCTGCGGGAAATAACCGAGGCGCTTCCCTTGTAGAGCCTGACCGTCACCTCGCCGTTGACGAAGGCCTGGCTTCGGTCGATCAGCGCCTGCAGCATGTGCCGCTCGGGCGCGAACCAGAAGCCGTTATAGATCAGCTCGGCGTAGCGGGGCATGATCTCATCCTTCAGATGTGCGGCGGCACGATCGAGCGTGATCGACTCGATCCCGCGATGCGCCGCAAGCAGGATCGTTCCTCCCGGCGTCTCGTACACGCCCCTCGACTTCATGCCGACGAAGCGGTTTTCCACGAGATCGAGCCGCCCGACGCCATGCTGGCCGCCGAGGCCATTGAGTTCGGTGAGCAGTGTTGCCGGCGTCATCGCCTGGCCGTTCAGGGAAACCGGGTCGCCGCTCTCGAAACCGATGGTGATGGTCTGGGGGGTATCAGGGGCGTCGAGCGGATCGACGGTGCGCTGGTAAACATAAGCGGGTGCGATCGCCGCCGGATCTTCGAGGATCTTGCCTTCGGTCGAGGTGTGCAGCAGGTTGGCGTCGATCGAGAACGGCGCATCGCCCCGCTTGTCGTTCGGCACAGGGATCCGATGCTTCTCGGCATATTCCAGCAGCTGGGTGCGGGAGCGGATGTTCCATCGACGCCATGGAGCAATGACCCCGATCGACGGATCGAGCGCATCGACGGCCAGTTCGAAGCGGACCTGGTCGTTGCCCTTGCCTGTCGCGCCGTGGGCAACGGCGTCCGCGCCGACCTCCCGGGCTATGGCGACCAGATGCTTGGCAATCAGGGGCCGGGCGATGGAGCTGCCGAGGAGATACTGACCCTCGTAGAGGGTGTTGGCCCGCAGCATCGGAAAGACAAAGTCGCGGACGAATTCCTCACGCAGGTCGACGATGCGGACATCCTTGACCCCGAACATTGCCGCCTTCGACCGCGCCGGCTCGAGTTCTTCGCCCTGACCCAGATCGGCGGTGAAGGTCACGACCTCGCATCCGTAAGTCTCCTGCAACCATTTGAGGATGATCGAGGTATCCAGCCCGCCCGAATAAGCGAGCACGATTTTCTCTATTTTTTTCGCCACCAGTCCCTCTCCGCTTTGACCAATGGAACAATAGGCCAGCTCATACGCAATGAGCTTGCGAAGCTTCCTGAGAATTGCGAAGATTTGGCATGTTATGCCATTCCAAGATAAACTGGGGCCATGAAATGCCAATCACTTTGGACTCGATCGATCGGCATATCCTGCGGGTGCTTCAGCGTGACGGGCGTATTTCGAATGTCGAGCTGGCAAAAGAGGTGGGGCTGTCGCCTTCGCCCTGCCTGCGCCGCGTGGGCCTTTTGGAAGAGGCTGGGATCATCGATCGCTACGTCGCCGTACTGGATCCGGCCAAGGTCGGCGCAGGGCTGACGGTTTTCGCCCGCGTGTGGTTCAAGACCCAGGATGCCGAGGTCACGCTGCGGTTCGCCGAAGCCGTCAGGCGCTTTCCGGAGGTGATGGAATGTTACCTGACGGCAGGGGAGTGTGATGCCGTGCTTCGGATCGTCACTGCCGATCTGCACAGCTACTGGCGTTTTCAGGCCGACCACCTGACGCGCATTCCGAGCGTCCTCAACGTCAAGACCGATGTGCCGATGGAAACACTGAAGCGGAGCTTCGAACTGCCGTTGCGGTAGCGTTCTAAGGCATTGCGTTTCGGAGCCATATAGCGCGGGGTTGACTAGCCCCCTCCTTCGAGGCTGCTACGGGGCGCCTCGGGGTGAGGCTGGAGCGGCGCGGAAGGCGGCGATCCGCCGCCTGCGCTTCATTCGGCAACTATGCTTTCAGCGCGGCGGCATAGTCGGCCGCGTAGGACTTCAGTGAGCGCGGGGCCTTGGCGGTGAGCGTCTCGACGTCGCCGGTCAAGGCGGCCGTCCAGTTCTGGCGGACGGGATAGAAGATCGAAGCGAGAAAGCTTGCATAGCCGGCCGGCACGCCAGCCCCCGTCAGCATTTCAATGAAGGCCTCGTCGGAGACGGCGTTATAGGTGACGGGCTTGCCGATTGCTTCGGAGAGGATGGCGGCGGCTTCGGCATAGGAGAGCGCTACCGGGCCGGTCAGGTTGAAGGCCTTGCCGTCGAAGGGCGAGGAGGTGAGCGCTGCCACGCCGCTTGCCGCGATGTCTCGGGCGTCGATGAAACTCGACTTGCCTTCGGCGGCGGGAAGCGCGATCTGGAGTGGTCGATGCCTGGTTTCCAGAAGGTGTGGAAGTTGTCGGAAAACCAGTTCGGGGGCAGGATGACATAGGGCGTGGGGATACGGTTTCGGCACTCGCTCACTGGGCGGAGCAGAACATGGACGCAATCTTTGCGGCGCAGCGTGGGCGTATGATGAAAGGGATGCCGGTTGATGGTGCCGGAGGTTCGACGTAAGCAAGATCTGCTGTTCCGCGATTACGCAGTCCTCATCCTGCGCAGGCGTGCTGCGCACCACCGCCATGCGGGCGCAACGACGTAGCCGACGGCCGGGATGGTCGCAAGCCCGAGGAGGATGCCGACGAGACCCGAGCCGGCAGCTTGGACCAGCCAGGAAACCACGCCGCCAACGGCAGGCATTGCGTGCGCGGCGCCTTCCCCGGCATCGTGGAGCAGATGGCTCAGCCAGGCAAAGCCAAAGCTTTCGGCGCCGTGTACAATGATGCCGCCGCCGACCCAGATCATCGCCGCTGTCCCGATCAGACCCAGCACCTTGAGAAGATAGGGCATGCCCTGCACAAGGCCGAGCCCGAGCATGCGAGGGAACGCGCCTGTCCGGGAGCGGGAAGAGCGCTGGACAAGCCAGAGGCCGAAGTCGTCCGCCTTTACGATCAAGGCGACGACCCCGTAAACGGCGGCCGTGATCAGAGTACCGACCAGGGCGAGAATCAGCGCCTGCATCGCCAGACCCGAATCGGACAGGGAGCCGAGGGTGATCGCCATGATCTCGGCCGAGAGGATGAAATCGGTTCTGATGGCGCTCGCGACCTTTTCGTCCTCGAAGGTCTTAGGGTCGACGCTGATCGTCTCGAGAGCGTGCTCATGGGCATGGGCCGCGTGCGGCACGACGAGTTCGTAGACCTTTTCGGCGCCTTCGTAGCAGAGGTAGAGCCCACCAAGCATGAGCAGCGGCATTACGGCCTGCGGCACGAGCAGGCTAAGGACGAGTGCGGCCGGCAGGAGGAAGACCAGCTTGTTTTTGAGGGAACCGATGGCGATCCGCGCGATGATCGGCAATTCGCGCGCAGCCGAGAGGCCGGTTACATAACGCGGCGTGACGGCTGCGTCGTCGATCACGACCCCGGCGGCTTTGGCGCCGGCTCTGCCCGCCTGGGCAACCACGTCGTCCAGAGAAGCGGCGGCCGTCTTCGCAAGCGCTGCGACATCATCAAGGAGAGCAATCAGGCCGACACTCACAAGTAAACCTCTCATTCAGGGACAATGACGGCGAGAATATCCAATCGGGCGGCAGCCGGAAAGGGGCGCCTCTACGCTTGGCGGTGCCTGACCGAAAGGTCAGGTAAGCGAGCCGCTCATTCAATCTGGACATGAATGTGGTCATCATGACGCGCGGCTCGGCAGCCTTGGAAGCGGACAGGGGCGTCGGTGATGCGAAGCGCATTCTTCAGATGCGGCTCGATGAAGATCTTCTGCAGGCCAAAGCGCGCGACGCCTTCCGTCGTCAGCCAGGCGATCGCTGCCGCGGTGCGCTGCTCCTCGATCTGGTAGGCCGGGAAGAGTGGCTGCAGGGCGTCGAAATCCCAACGCGTGGTGAGCCAGTCGTGGCGACCCGCGCAGGGCAGTTCGTCGCCCTGGGCGGGCTCCTCGAAGGCAAAATAGCCGATCGGGGAGCGTGTGGCGCCGTTCAGGAAGGCGCCGTCGGCATCTTTGTAATAATAGGCGAAATCGAGTTTTTTGCCGTCGGCATGAGAGAGATGCGGCAGCAGCGGAAAACCGTCGACGAAGGGAAAGTTCGCATCCAGCGCGACGGTAACGGTACCGGGAAACTGCTTATCCATGTGGGCGGCGAGTGCCCCTGCCAGATCGCGCAGTTCAGGCGTCACGTAGTTGCGGTTGAGCGCGCAGTAGATCGGCGAGCGGATGACCAGCGGATCGGCGGTGCCGACGAAGCAGGCAAGCGGAACCCGGCCAAACGCGGGAGCGGTGAGGTGCGCGACGAAGGTGCCGCCGGCGTAGAGAAGCAGAAAGAGCGCGAGGTTGGCGGCAAGTCGGCGCAGGCGCAAGGCGCGTGCGACGGCAAGCGTTATCAAATAGGTGAGGCCGCCGATTTGGGTGAGCAGCGTCAGAATGATGACGATCAGAGCGTGGAGGAAAAAGCGGAGCACGGGGCAGCCTTGTGGAGGGGGGGGCGTTGCCATAGGTGAGTGAGTGGGAATGCGCAAGATGGTCGGCGCATTCGCCTGACACTTCGAGTTTTGGCAGCCAGCGGCCTCGGGATGGCAAAACGGCTTATGTCGGCTGCCGAGACGATCGCCCGCGAGTTGTCCATCCGGCTCCTGCGTCTGGATACCAACAGCGCGCTTCCCGAGGCCCAGCAGCTCTATCGCGGCATCGGCTGGACCAAGATCGAGCGGTTCAATGACGATCCATAGCCGGATATGTTCGTCGAAAAGCGTCTTTGAGCGCGACCGGCTTTGTCCGGAAGTGGCTGCGATGGTGCTGTGCGATGCTTGTGCGCGGCCTCACCGTTGATGCCATTGCGGACATCCAAGGGTGAGGGCGCGGAGCAGGTTGCGAATATCCTCAGACGCGCATCGACAACTCAATGTCGTCTTCGAACGGGACCGACAGATAGCCAGCGGCGGCGGAGCGAACGCGGGCGAGATATTCGGGGCTGAGGTCGGCATTGTCAGCGACGATGAGGGCGCCCGGTCGAAGTCGGTCTTCCACCAGCTCCAGGATGTCACGATAGAGGCCCTTGGCGCCGTCGAGAAACAGGAGGTCGATGGTATCAGGAAGATCGGTGCCGAGGGTGTACAGGGCATCTCCCTCACGGATTTCGACAAGGTCGACGAGGCCGCCAGCCGTCAAGTTTTCGCGCGCTCGCCTCAACTTCGTCGGTTCGAACTCGCTGGTGATCAGCCGGCCGCCGCCATTGTCGCGCAGTGCTGCAGCAAGGTGGAGGGTCGAGATGCCGAAGGATGTGCCGAACTCGATGATCGTTTGAGCACGGCAGCTGCGCGCCAGCACATAGAGCAGCTTGCCAGCTTCGCGCGAGACAGGAAGCCAGAGATCCTTCAGTCGCCCGTAAAGGTCGAGATATTCCGTCTTGCTGCTGATCAGGCGCATCCGCTCTTCGCTGGTAAGCTCGGATACGGTGGGGCT
Organism: Rhizobium atlanticum; assembly: GCF_030182485.1. Lineage (NCBI taxonomy): Bacteria > Pseudomonadati > Pseudomonadota > Alphaproteobacteria > Hyphomicrobiales > Rhizobiaceae > Rhizobium > Rhizobium atlanticum. The sequence continues at coordinate 73,531 of NZ_JAQJCJ010000022.1, read as the reverse complement.
CGTCGCCGCGGCGGCTTCTTCGAACAGGCGGTTGAGGAGAGGCGCGAGCGGCGCGGTGGTCAGTGTCGTCATTGAAGGGTTCCTTGGAATGATGAGGTTCTTGCGCTGGGTGAAAAATACGAATATTCCCTCGCATTTTCTAATCGCATTGCGGAGCGCCGCCATGAGCGACCGGCCAAGTACCCGGATTTCTTCACGAAAGCAGCCCAAGCAGGCCCGCTCGACGGAGCTCGTGGCGGCGATCCTCGATGCTGCTGCTCAGGTTTTGGCGCGTGAGGGAGCCCATCGCTTCACCACGGCGAGGGTAGCGGAGAGGGCGGGCGTCAGTATCGGTTCGCTCTACCAGTATTTCCCCAACAAGGCGGCAATCCTCTTCCGGCTGCAGAGCGACGAATGGCGGCAGACGAACGGCATGCTCGCCGATATTCTTGCCGATGCACGACGACCGCCGTTCGAACGGCTGCGCAGCCTTGTTCATGCCTTTCTTCGCTCCGAGTGTGAGGAGGCGGCGATGCGAGTGGCACTTCACGACGCAGCGCCGCTTTATCGCGATGCGCCGGAGGCGCAGGCGGTGAGGGCGTCGGGAGACCGCATCATCGGGCTGTTCATGCAGGAGGTGCTGCCATCGGTCCCGGAGGCAAGCCGGGCACTTGCCGGTGACCTGATCGTCACGACGCTCGCCACGGTGGGCAAGCAGTTCTCGGAGGCTCCCCGAAGCTTGAGCGAGATCGAAACCTACGCCGAAGCCATGGCCGACATGTTCGCCGCCTATCTTGAAAAGCTCGAATGCGGCCAGGACACGGTGAATTCCTAACAAAGGACCGCAACACGGCAAATGAGAGGCTTTCTGCGAGCCGGCCACGGATTATCGCAGCCCCTGTCACGGCGCAGGGGCAGCCCTGATGGACCATTTCGGATTCCTATTGGTGACCCAACTGCTTCGACAGTCCGGCAAAAAGCCGGTCGCGGGCCGTGTTCATCTGCACCAGATCGACGGCAACGGTGATGGCGCGGCGTCCTTCGAGGCTATTGATGTCGAGCTTTTTCTCGCAGCACCATTGCCGAACGGCATCGGTGACGATGGTTATTTGGCTGTCGTCGAGTGAAATAAGTGACAAGAGCATCTTCGTACCCTCTATGAAGCGGCAAGAGCACGACGGTCTCTCAAGCGGTCGTGCCGATGATCCGATGGGCCGATGACGCGTACTCTACGCTCATTCTGCAGCAATGCCACAGCTATTTGGACACGCTTAGTTGACCACAGGTCGCGAACAGGACTGCTGAGCGTTATGGTCCGCTGAGGCAATCCGGATGTCGCAGATAGCGAATGCCGGGATAGGGGATCGAGCGGGGACCCTGGCGTCGCCTTTTCGGGCTAACCCGTAAGACTTCTGCTCGGCGAGGCTCCGTTTGATCCGCACGGACGAGCGTCTGTTATAATCGCGACGATCCCCGGTCGCATGGCCTGGCCGAACTTTGCGAGGCGTCAGATGACTGACGTTCAGGAACGGCTCCTTGAGAGCAAGATGACTGAGATCCAGCAGGCCCGGTCCTGGAGCCCGCGGGGCCTCGCCGAATTCGAAAACCTGATCCGCAGCGGTGACGATCTGTCCCTCTACCGGATCAACCCGCTGGCTTTCGCGCACGACGTCTCCATTTCGGAGGCGGAAAGCATCGATCTCTTTCTCTATGCGACGCGCAGCGGTTTGTTCGAGATGAGCTGGGACGTCGTATGTCCGCAATCCGGAATGGTGCTCGATAGTTTCGGCGCCTTGAGAACGCTGAAGACTCACTATGTCTGCGGCCTGTGCGACGTCTCCGGCGAAACCGACCTCGACGATTTCATCGAAGTCACCTTCACAGTGTCGCCGCAGCTGCGCCGGCTGTCTTTTCACGATCCCGGCTCGCTCTCGGTTGAGGATTTTCACTGGAAGGCACGGTTTCTCAGCGATGCGCGAGTCCCCGGTCAGCAGGTCCGGTTCCTCGACGTCCTGAAAGGGCTGGTGCGCGGCCTTTCCTTCCTGACGCCGGGTTCAGTTACGACGATCAGGGCTGAACTCGGCCCAGGTGCGCTCGCTGGCATCAATGTGGAGACCCAGGCGAGCTTTACGCTGCCGGTGACAGGCCAGCCCGTTACGGCGCCGGCACTCCTCAGGATCGGGTACGACGGTCGGCATTTTTGCCCTTTGTCCTCAGCGGTTCGGCCCGGCCCGGTCATCGTCGAAGTCGAGAACTCGGCTGCCGCGCGCGGCTCACTACTCCTTATCAACTGGCCGCCCGAGATCCTGGCGCAGACCACCAAGCCGGTTCTCGATTTCGATCCTTACATGTCGGGCGGGATGCTGCTTGCGCGCCAGACTTTTAGGAGGCTGTTTCGCTCCGAATGCGTTGATGAAAGGGAGGGCCTCGGCATTCGCCAGGTGACGCTTCTCTTCACCGATCTCAAGGGTTCGACCGCGATGTACGAGCGGCTCGGCGATCTCAATGCCTATGCGCTGGTGCGCAAGCATTTCGCCCTGCTCGGCGCCACGGTGCAGGAGCATTCGGGCGCGATCGTCAAGACGATCGGCGACCCGGTGATGGCGGCCTTCTCCCGCCCAAGCGACGCCATCTCGGCTGCTCTGCATATGCTTGAAGAAATTGAGCGCTTCAACGGCGAGCATGGCGATCCCAGCATCATCCTGAAGATCGGCGCCCATTGCGGTCCGTCGATCGCCGTGACCTTGAACGACAACCTCGATTATTTCGGGCAGACCGTCAATGTCGCGGCACGGGTGCAATCATTGGCCGAGGCCGGCGAGATCTGTCTCTCCGAAGCCCTGTTTTCGGCGCCTGACGTCAGCCGGCTGCTCTCCGGACACAGGGTGGTCGCCTTCGAAGCTCCGCTTCGGGGCGTCGAAGGGATGGCATGCGTCTACCGGGTGATGCCGGCCTAATCCCAAGTCCGTTGATTTATGAAAGTCGTCATGAAAATGGACGACCGCGAGATGCGTGTGGAGAAGCCCATAAAAAAGCACGGGCAAAATGTGACGGGATCGACGCGAGGCGAGACGGCGATGGCAGACGCCTGGTTCTGACGCCGGAAAAAATATTCTTCCGGCGATGCTCACGCTCGAGATCGCCGGACTGGACCGGCGGCTCGCTTATTTCGCCAGTACGACATGCGTGGCTTTTTCGCTGGCGGCATGCTCGACGACGCGGAAGCCCAGAGCAGGAAGGTCGATGCCTGCAAACATCGCTTCGCCCTTGCCGAGCACGACGGGCGAGACGGCGAAATGCAGCTCGTCGATCAGACCCGCCTGAAGATATTGGCGGATGGTCGCCACCCCGCCGCCGATCTTCACATCCTTATCGCCGGCCGACGCCTTCGCCTGGTCGAGTGCCTCATGAATGCCGCCGGTGACGAAATGGAAGGTGGTGCCTCCCTCCATGACAACCGGTTCGCGTGGATAATGGGTGAGGATATAGGTCGGCGCGTGGTAAGGCGGGTTCGGACCCCACCAGCCTTTCCATGCGTCGTCGGGCCATTCGCCGCGGATCGGGCCGAACATGTTGCGCCCGAGAATGAAGGCGCCAAAATTGGCCATGGTGCGGGATGCGTAATCCTCGTCGATTCCGGATGAACCGTCGTCCTTACCCATCATCGCGCGGAAGGTGCGCGTGTGGAAGAACCACTGAAACATTTCCGACCCGCGCTTTCCGAGCGGATCATTCAGGCTTTGCTCCGGCCCAGCGCCGAAGCCATCCACGGAAACGGAAAACCCCGCGACGCGCACCTTAGACATGCTTTCCTCCATCTGATTGCGAATTGAAACTAGTTGTTATCTCGCACGAGTGATCCTATAATGCAACTGGTTTCTGCAGGAGATGCTTCGTGGATATAGAATTGCGGTCCGGCTGTCCGATCAACCTGACGATGGAGGTGCTCGGCGACCGATGGAGTCTGATTATTATCCGCGACATCATGTTCGGCAACCGCCGGCATTTCCGCGATCTGCTCAATCATTCGGAGGAGGGGATCGCCTCCAATATCCTGGCTGCCCGGCTGAAGCGGCTGCTCTCGCTCGGCTTCATCAGCAAGCGGGACGATCCGAGCCACAGCCAGAAAGCAATCTACAGCCTGACGGAACCGGCAATCCAGCTCGTTCCCCTGTTCGCCATGATCGGCGCTTGGGGCAGGCGTCACCTGCCGGTGAGCGAGGACCTCAGCATTCGCGCCGAGTTGCTGGAAGAGGGCGGACAGCCACTCTGGGACGAATTCATGGAGGATCTTCGGCGGATCCACATCGTCGATCCGATCGGCGGGGCAAACGGGACGGTGACTTCGCCGGTGCTGGCGAAGCTGACGGCGGCATTTCTGGTGGTGCGGGAGAAGATGGCGGCTGAGGTGGCGTGATTTAGGCGAAGGGTGGTGGTGGAAGGTGTGCGTTGCGACTAACTAATCTTGTCGCTTTGATCATCGACTCGTGGGGCTGGGGTTATGATCGTTTTCAACCTTCCAATAGGATTTTCCTGTTGTTGCTTACGTTTTCGTAAGTCCATTTCAATCCCCGTCGGCATTCCTGCCTGTTATAGTCGCTCCCAATCCGCTCTTTCAGATTGACTTGCAACGCCTGGCCGTCGATTTCACCGGTGATCGAACCTGTCCTTCCTTATCGCTTGATACAAGTTCGAATTCTCCGGCTCGGCCGTCTAGACAGTTGCACCCCCCTCGATAAATTCGCTCACCGGTCTCCAGCTTCCATCGATTTGTTTCCCCGGGCGTTTCCGAGGTGGGCGATGCTTACGGCCTTGCTGGGAAATTCAACAGTGCGGTGTCTCCTGATGTCATAGGTCACCTTGCAAATGCGGCCGCTCGGAAGGTTCGATCCCGGCTAGACAGCACGAGGGAGAGCCGCTGGGAAGCATTTACGTACCAACAAAAAGCCCCGCACGTAGATGCGGGGCCTTTGCAGTACTGACGACTGAATTTACCGGCACTGACGGCGCGGGCCGTAGCTCGGCTGGTAGGTGTTGTCGTAGGCTCGGTAGGACCGGTAGCGGGCGTAGCAATATTCAGCATGCGAGCTGTAGCCACGTGAACTGTAGGCGCCCGGCTGCGACGCGATGATGCCGCCGATGAGGGCGCCAGCCGCCAAGCCGCCAATGATAGCGCCGGTGTCGTCGTGGTGGTGGTGGTGCCAGCGGTGGTCATAACGGCGATCCCAGCCGTAGCGGTCGTCTCGGTAATAGTCGCGATCGCGGTGGTAATGGCGTCGCGGATACCACCTGCGGCCATTGCTGAACTGGCCAGGGCAGTTCGTGAAGTTATTGCAGCCGACCGCGATGATCCGAGCATCGCCGCCCCCGGTCTCCGGCAGCACCGCCTGTTGTACCGAGCTCGGTACAAAGACTGGGCCTGCAGATGCGGGCATTCCTGAGAATGCCGTCGCAATCGACAGGGCAATGATGGCGAATCTTTGCATGTTACTCACCTTAGGTAAACCGATGTATCAGGGACAACGTTGCGGGAGGGATTTGGTTTCATTTTGGGATGGATTCACCTTTCGTGGCTGAATATTCAGGGAAAAGTTCAAATTGAAAAAAGATGTCCAATTGGATCTTTACTGGGAAGCTCGATGATCTCGACGTAGCGGCGTTGCGGCGCCGGGGTAGGAAGGATCATTATGCAGCTCTCCAGAATTTTTGGCGTTCTCTGTCTCTCCACCAATTTGGCGCTCGCGCCCCTCAACACCATCTTTCCAGATCTCTCGCCAGGTTTCGCCAAGGGCGGCAACGGCGGCGGTGGCGGTGGTGGAAGCGGCGGCGGCAGCCATGGCGGCGGCAGTGGAAGCAGCGGCAGCCATGGCGGCGCCGGCAGCAAGAGCAGCGGCGGAAAGGATAGCGCCAGCTCCAGCGGCAAGACGACCGGCAGCCGCAGCGCGAAGAGCTCGGGCAAGTCGGTCGAGGCCGGGAAGACGAAATCGACCAAGCAGACCGTCAGCACGAAAGGCGCGGCCAAGAAGACGACTATCGCCGCAGCGCCTGCGACTAGGCCCGCGAAGAAGCCCGCGGCGGAACTCGCGGGACTGAATTCGCTGAAGCGCAATTACCACGCGCTGATGAATACCGCGGACCCAAAGATGGCAGCGATCGCGGCGTACGCTGCCGCTTACGCTCAGTATGAGTTGGCCAACGGGGTTGCCCCGCCGGCGGACGATCCTGTTCTCGGCGACGCCGCTCTGACGACAGCACTGGCTTCGGCGAACAAGACGGGCACGCTCAGCCCCGAAGCTTTGGCCTGGGCTAAGGACACGCTCGGCATCGGCACGGCTGTCGGCACGATCGACCAAATGAGAGACGCGTTGGCGGCTGCGGCGCCGGTCGCGGAAGAACCAATGGCGGAGACCCCGACGACGGAGACTCCGGCAACCGAGACTCCGACTGGCGAAACCGCCGAGGGCAGCGAGACGACAGATCCTAGCGCAACCGCGGAAACGCCGGAAGCCGAGACGGGCAGCACGGAAGAAGTATCGGGAACGACCGAATCGGCGCCGGCTGTAGATTCAACCGAAACCTCGGCCACAGCAACGAGTACCGAGGCGACTGGCCTCTAAATCACCGGAAATGGCTAGCGTATCGGTTCGAAATCGGCATAAATTTCCGGGCCGATACGTGGATCAAATTGTTAGCGCGCTTTTGTGCGTCTGAAACGAGGATCACGGGCAGGGTGTCGTGCGGAAACTGACGCGTGCCGTCAGACTCGCTTGCCGCCGGCAAGCAGTCGAAGCTGGTCTTCATCATGCACACCCTGCCGATAAAGCTCGATAATCAGGGCTCCGAGACGATCGGCTTCTCCGCCTGCTCTGTCGATATCGAGCCCGCTACACAGGGCTTCATGCACGCGCCTGCAAATATCGAGATCTGCGGAGGCGAGTGGTTCGTCACGCGTGCTGAAAAGCTTGTCTGACATCGCAATCAGCCCTTTTGGGATGCCGTGAATCGGTATTGTGCAAAAAGATAATTTCGCAGCCCTTGCTTCGCAAGATGGGCGAACGTCCGAAATCAGACCAATATGGGAGCCGCGGCAAGACGCGGCGCTGGGGTGGAGCTGAAATCAATCGGCGCCTCGGCCGGACGAAATAGGCGGGGCAGAAGATCTCTATTTGGCCGCGGGATCCTTACCGCCCTGCTGCGACAGGCGCAGCTCTTTCAGGCGTTTGGTCTTTTCCCGGCGAGCCCGCTGCTCCGCCTCGATGGTTTCCTTTGCGGCACGCTCGGTATTTTCGAAACGGTCCTGCCGGTAAGCCTTTGATGAGGGTTCACGTTCTCTTTTCATGGCCGCTAAACGCAAATCGACGAAAACGGTTTCATGATAAAACCGTTTTGCCAAAAAGCGGCGCGGCCGGCGGGCGCATCATCAGCGCCCGGCGACACGTCGGATCAGCCTTTGATAAAGGCGAGGATGTCGGGATTTATGATATCGGCATGGGTCGTGCACATGCCGTGCGGAAATTTCTCATAGACCTTGAGCGTCGCATTCTGCAGGAGCTTGGATGAAAGCAGCGCGGAGTCGGCGATTGGCACGATCTGGTCGTCGTCGCCATGCATGACGAGGCTCGGCACGGTGATGATCTTCAGGTCTTCGGTGAAGTCGGTTTCCGAGAAGGCCTTGATACCGTCGTAATGCGCCTTGGCGCCGCCGATCATGCCCTGGCGCCACCAATTGTTGATGATCGGTTCCGACACTTTCGCACCCGGTCGGTTGAAGCTGTAGAACGGGCCGGCGGGAAGGTCATGATAGAATTGAGCGCGGTTGGCAGCGAGCTGCCTGCGCAGGTCGTCGAAGACTTCGATCGGCAGGCCGCCGGGATTGGCTTCGGTTTTCACCATGATCGGCGGTACGGCGCCGATAATGACGAGCTTGGCGACCCGGCCCTGCGGCTGCCCGTGGCGGGCGACATAGTGGGTCGCTTCGCCGCCGCCGGTGGAATGGCCGACATGGACGGTATTCCTGAGATCGAGATGCTCGACGACGGCTGCGGCATCGGCAGCGTAATGGTCCATGTCGTGGCCGTCGGCCACCTGGGTGGAGCGGCCGTGGCCACGCCGATCATGGGCGACGACGCGGTAACCCTTGTCGAGGAAGAACAGCATCTGGGCGTCCCAGTCGTCGGAGCACAGCGGCCAGCCGTGATGGAACATGATCGGCTGGGCGCTCTTCGGCCCCCAATCCTTGTAGAAAATCTCAACGCCGTCCTTGGTTGTGACTGTGCTCATCTCATGGCTCCTTATAGTTGGATTTGACTAGCAGGCTGTCTGCAGGCGGGATTGGCAGCGCCACGAGCGCCGTGACGCCGGGATAAAAAAATCGCGCCTGGAATGGACAATATGATGTGCTTATTGAATGCCTCGTTCTACGCTATTGGTATAACATAAGTTTTCATGGTCTGTTCCAGGACGTTCAGTGCCCTGTTAACCTGTGACGGCGACGCAATATGGCGGCACTTGCCCGACTGCTTCGCCCTGCGACTTTCCTTCATCACGTTAGCTCGGCAGCACCGCGAGGCGGCCGAGCTAACGGGCAACGTCCGCAATGAGCCACTTTATTCCGGTTCTTGCAATCTATACGTTCGGGTAGGTGTGTTTCGCCTTCGGTTATGTTGTTGCGGATGCAGCGCGCTGGCGCTCACTTGAACAGGGATCGACGCCCAACCATCTAATCCTCACAACAACGCCATAGCGACGATCGCAACTGCGATTGCTTTGCCGGCGGCGGGACGGCCGTCTGCCGCCTGAGGATCAGAACATGGGTTACATGGAAAAGGATATAGTGCCCCAGAATGACGGGGCGCTGATCGATGCCTATTCGCAATCGATCGCAGCAGCAGTCGACACGGTCGGCCCGGCGGTCAGCCGGATCGAGCGGGCGGGTGGCCGGCAGGGGCACGGGTCGGGCTTTGCCGTCTCGCCCGACGGCCTGATCATTACCAACAGCCATGTCGTCGACGACGCCAAGGTGGTTCGCATCACGACGCCTGACGGATTCGTCACCGAAGGCCGGGTGCTCGGCCGGGATGTCGATACCGATATCGCTCTCATTCGCGCCAATGCCAGCACCGGGGCCTGGGCGAGGCTCGGCGATTCCCAGCGGCTGCGCAGGGGCCATATCGCGATCGCGATCGGCAATCCGCTGGGCTTCGAATGGACCGTCACTGCCGGAATCGTCTCGGCGCTCGGCCGATCGATGCGGGCGGCCAGCGGCCGGCTGATGGAGGATGTCATCCAGACCGATGCCGCGCTCAATCCCGGCAATTCCGGCGGGCCGTTGGTGTCTTCCGGCGGCGAGGTTATCGGCGTTAATACCGCCGTCATCCAGGGCGCACAGAGCATCGCCTTTGCTGTGGCATCGAACACCGCCAACTTCGTGGTGTCCGAGCTTCTCCGCTATGGTCAAGTCAGGCGCGCCTTCATCGGTATAGCAGGCGACACGATCGTGTTGCCGCGCCGGGTTGCGCTCGCGGCGGGTACGGTTCAAACGACATCCGTCCGCGTCCGCAGGGTCGAACCGGAGGGGCCGGCTGCAAAAGGCGGGCTGCAGGAGGGCGATTACATTCTCGCCATCGACGGCAACCCGGTCGGCGGCGTCGACGATATCGTCAGGTTGATGGATGGCAGCAAGATCGGCAGGGAGACCGAGATTTTGGTTTTCTCAGTATCCGGCCGGATCGAGAAGAAGATATTGCTGACGATGTCGCGGTCATGATGACTGTTGCCACGAAACGTTGCCGACAGCCTCGGCTTACCGAATGAGCGCGCGACCGCGACTGGCTCGTTGAGAAGGAGCCCTCCAGGCGCCAGCCATGACTTGGCGGTGAAAAGAGAGACACCGTTTCGTTACGTCAGGCGCTGACCGCCTCCGGCTCCGTCCCGGAAAAATCCACTGCCGCGAAGGCCGCCGCCAAGACCTCCGGGCCGGCACCGCTTTTTGCCGCGTCGGTAGAGAGGATCTGGCGGTAGCGCCGCGCCCCGGGAAGGCCGGTGAACAGGCCGACCATGTGGCGGGCCACGTGCTGCAGCCGGCCGCCGGCGGCGATATGACGCTCGGCATAGGCCATCATCCGGTCGCACAGCGCCTGCCAGTCAGGCTCGACCGCCGGCGCGCCGAAGAAGCGCCGGTCGACGTCAGCGAGGATCGCCGCGTTCTGGTAGGCGGCCCGGCCGAGCATGACGCCGTCGACATGGGCGAGGTGCTGGGCGGCCTCGTCGAGTGTGCGGATGCCGCCGTTGATGCCGATGAACACATCGGGCCAGCGCTGTTTTATCCGGTAGACGATTTCGTAGTCGAGCGGCGGGATCTCGCGATTCTCCTTCGGGCTCAAGCCCTTCAGCCAGGCCTTGCGAGCATGGATCCAGATCGCGTCGGCGCCTGCATCGAGAACGCGGGTGATGAGTTCCGGCAGCGCCTCTTCCGGCTCCTGCTCGTCGACGCCGATCCGGCATTTCACCGTCACGGGCGCGGTCGCGATCGCCTTCATCGCCGCGACGCATTCGGCCACCGTCTCCGGCGTCAGCATCAGGCAGGCGCCGAAGGTGCCCGATTGCACGCGGTCGGAGGGGCAGCCGACATTGAGGTTGATCTCGTCATAGCCATAGGGTTCGGCGATTTTCACCGCCTCCGCAAGTTTGGCCGGATCCGATCCGCCAAGCTGCAGCGCCAACGGATGTTCCGCCGGGTCATGGCCGAGCAACCGCTCGCGCGGGCCATGGATGATGGCGTCGGCCACCACCATCTCGGTATAGAGCAGCGCCTCCCGGCTGATCTGGCGGTGGAAATAACGGCAATGCCGATCCGTCCAGTCGATCATCGGGGCGACCGCAAATATCGGCCTCTTCTCAGTCATCGACGGTCCATTGTTCCTTGTAGCCGCGGCGCCTCAATGTTGGCGCCCTGCATCGCCGCTCCGGCGAGATCATCATTAAAGGCGCATATAACACCTGGCCTTGCGATGGACAAATCCAAGCGTGGCAAACAAAAACGGCGCCCCTTTCAGAGCGCCGTTCCTGCCGCCGAAGCGATAATCTAGCTTACGAAGCCGAGATGTTGACAGCCTTCGGGCCCTTGCCCATGCGGTCCGGCTCGGTGTCGAAGGTAACCTGCTGGCCTTCGCGCAGCGACTGGATGCCAGAAGCCTGCAGCGCGGAGATGTGGACGAAAACGTCCTTTGCGCCGCCGTCCGGCGTGATGAAACCAAAACCCTTGTCCTGGTTGAAGAATTTTACGGTGCCTTTGGTGGCCATTGGGATAGTCCTTTTCCCTTAGTCTGTGTTTATCCGCGCCCCCGAGAGGAAGCGGACGGCTTTAGCTTTCGTCCCGATTGGGGTTGGGTACGAAGGGTCAGTCGGAGAAGTCACGTACGGGGAAAGAACGTCTACGCAGGCGGGTATTCCCGCGCCCCTTCCGGAACGGAAGAGATACCACATCAGTCCAGTCACCGGCATGCAAATGCCCGAGTAGGTGGATTGGTGCCATCATTTCGGTCAAAATGCAAGCGTCAATATTGTGGCATGACCTTGATAATGACCGGAAATGCCGAAGATTCAGGTACTTGACAAAAAGTTAGCGGATCCTTGCGCCGACGTGCCATATCGGGATTCCGTGCCGAAACGGGATGAGGGGCACGTGGCCGCGCATGGATTTTGCGGAGCGGCGGTCGAAGCGGCAGGCCACATTGATCAGCCCTCATCGTGAAGAGAATCGCAGAGCCTGCCTCTGGTGTTGCCGGTCCCGTCTTTGCTCCGCACTCTCCCTAAGGTGCGGAGCCCGCGGGACGAAGTCTCGAAGGACGGGGGGCGGCTCACCGGCCCCATTGCCTTGATTCTGCATAGGGGCTTTGTGGAATGCAGGTAAGGAGTTGCGCTCCCGCCCTCGTGGTTCGAGACGGCCCCTTGGGCCTCCTCACCAGGAGGGCTCTCTTTTGGCGCCTGCGGCTTTACTGCGCATCCCCCAGCAGTGCACTCAGGCTCCAGGGATTATCGCCCTGCTGATCGGCGATGTCGTCGACCTTCCAGCCGCCGTGCTCGCGGACCAGGGTGTAGAAGAGTGTCACCTCTTTGCCGTTTTCGAACTCCACCTCCACTTCGGCCCTGTCATCCAGCAGGATCGGCTGGCCGATCCTGACGTTGCTCGCCTCGCCGTCCTGGCCCGCAATGACGGGGTCGAAATCGACCGCGCCGACATCACCCTCCGGCGTATTGTCGAGATCGGCCTGGAGAAGCTTGTTAAGATGGTCGGAAAAGAAGATCGAATAGGGCGAGGGCGCTTCGGCGTCGCTCCTGTCGGTGTCGTAGCTGTAAAGCGCCTGGAGCAGCGCCTTCGGCGTCTTGTAGGTCTCCGCCGCGGCGGGCACGGCCGCGAACGCCGAGACGGCGAGGGCGAGAATGAAAGCGGGCAGACGCATGCGGACGTTCCTCGGATGAGCAGAGAATCATAGCCGAAACGCGCGTCGAGGTGGAGCGGCATTTTCGGAGGTGTCTCGACGTGGCCGCCCCCTCTGCATCTCCTGCTGGTGGCGGCAGGCAAATGCCTTAGATTGCCGCTGTGAGGCCCGCAAGACTGCGAGCCCCACCGGCGTTGAAAGCCGATCATGACGCATATCGGCGTCTGGCAGAAATCCTGTCGTGATTAGATCAAAGCATCGTGCAGCAGGCTCGACGGCTCAAAAATGTCCTTCACGGCGAGGGTGAAGTCGTGGCTGGTGATGTTGCCGGCTGCGTCATAAGCCTCGGCCGTGAAGGTCAGGCTATGGGTGCTTTCGTAGTCGATCGCAGCCTTCGTCTGGATCTTGTTGCCGACGAGCTTGAAGATGCCGTCGGCATCATCCGTCAGCCGCCACTTCACCGTGCCGCCTTCCGGATCGACGGCGGAGAGAAGGCCGACCGAGGTGCCGATCGCGACATTCTCGGAGATCGAGCTGCGCGAGAAGGAGAGCTTGATCGGGGCCTGGTTGACCGGTGCCTCGTTGACGTCGAGCACGTTGATGGTGATGTCCTTTTCGACGGTCACCGTGCCATCGGAGACCGCGACCCTGATCGTGTGCGACTGATCCGTCTCGTAGTCGAGCGCCTTGGAGGTGATGATGCGGTTGCCCTTCAGCCGGAAGTGATCGCCAGCGCCGTCGAGCAGCGTATAGGTGAGGGTGTCGCCGTCGGCGTCCTTGGCGCTGAGCAGACCAACGGTGGTCCAAATCGGAGTATCCTCGGAGAGGGCGGTTTTCGACAGCTGGATATTGGTCGGCGCGCTGTTGTTGCGTGTGAAAGTTTCCGTGGCGAAATCGTAGAGACCATCGGCAAAACGGGCGAATTCAATGTCACGCAGCGTATCCGTCCCCTCCTGCTCGCTGGTTAGGATGTGGGCGCCATTGTCGGGCGCGAAGGAATAATTGGCGAAATTGCCGTAGAAGATTGCCGTGTCGGTGCCGGCGCTGCCGTCGAAAGTGTCGTTGCCACCTGTCCCTGTGAAGACGTCATCGCCGCCGCCGGTCTTGACGTCGATGCCGAAGGCGGTGCCGCTGATGGAGACCGAGCGGGTTGCCAACTCGTCGGAGAGATCGGCATGGGCGCTGTCCGCCAACCTCAGGGAGATAATCATGTCCTCGAAAACCGATCCGCGGGAGAGGATGATTTGTTCGAAACTGTCGAACTGCGCGGCCGAACCAAGCACGCCACCACTAAGAAGGTTGCCTTCGAACGTTTCCAGGATTTCGAAGTTCTTCACGGTGAGACCGACAAGACTGCCGGCATTCAGGCTATCGGTGTCGGCGCCGCCGTCGATTGTTCCCGAGAACGCGATGCCGGATCCATATACGGTCAGGGTCACGATATCGTTGCCGCTGCCGGCGTCTATATCGAAGACTTCGCCGTAGCCGTAAGACTCGCCATCTATGATGGTGTCATTGCCTGCGCCGCTTTTGATGATGTCGTTGCCCGCTCCCGCATTGATCCCATCCTCACCGGTGCCACTGTCAAGAATGTCGTTGCCGTCAGTTCCGATCAACACGTCGTTACCGCCGGCGGTCTTGACGTCGATACTGGAGCCGATGCCGCTGATGTAGGCCGAGCGGCTTCCCAACTCGTCTGAAAGGTCGGCATGATCGTCGTCTGCCAATTTCAGTGTGACGGCAAGGTTTTCGCCGCCCGGCATCTCGGAGTAAGTGATCTTGTCGAAGCTTTCGAACTGCGCTGCAGTGGCGATAATGTCTATTTGCGATTCAAGGATTTCGAAGTTCTGGATCGTTATGCCGGTTAGATCTGAGGCGTGCAGTTTGTCAATGCCGGCACCGCCGTCGATTATCCCGGAATTCGCGAAGCCGTAGAAATCGTTCCCTACAACCACGGTATCGTCGCCGTCGCCCGCATCGATATCGTAGACCACGCCAGCGGCAACACCAGCATCGCCATCACCGATCGTGTCGTTGCCCGCACCGCCCCTGAGGACGTCATTTCCGGCGCCGCCGCTGATCTGGTCGTCGCCGTCGCCGCCATTCAACTGGTCATTTCCGGAATAACCCCGAATGATGTCGTTGCCTGCGCCTGTTGTGATCGCATTGTCACTGTTCGAGCCCGTGACCTCTGCCGAAACCGACCCGAGCTCATCGGCTAGATCTGCCGCACCGGAACCCGAGACGACTAGGCTGACCTTGGCGTGAGGATTAGCGGCGGAATAGCGGATGACGTCGTACGCTTCGAACTCGGCTCCGGTCTTGGTAACTGTGGCGCCGTTTGTGTTCAGAATATTCAAGGCCATATTGAAACTTTCAAAAGGATGGATTTTGCCGACGCATCTCTGCGTCGGCGGCAATGGCGTTGCGGCTAGATCAGCGCTTCATGCAACGGGGCTGAAACCAACGGCTCAAAAATGTCCTTCACGGCGAGGGTGAAGTCGTGGCTGGTGATGTTGCCGGCCGCGTCATAGGCTTCGGCGGTGAAGGTAAGGCTGTGGGTGCTTTCGAAGTCGATCGCAGCCTTCGTCTGGATCTTGTTGCCGACGAGCTTGAAGATGCCGTCGGCATCATCCGTCAGCCGCCACTTCACCGTGCCGCCTTCCGGATCGACGGCGGAGAGAAGGCCGACCGAGGTGCCGATCGCGACGTTCTCGGAGATTGAGCTGCGCGAGAAGGAGAGCTTGATCGGCGCCTGGTTGACCGGTGCCTCATCGACATCGAGCACGTTGATCGTGATGTCTTTTTCGACCGTGACCTTGCCGTCGGAAACGGCGACCTTGATCGTGTGCGACTTGGCCGTCTCGTAATCTAGCGCCTTCGAGGTGACGATGCGGTTGCCCTTCAGCCGGAAGTGATCACCAGCACCGTCGAGCAGCGTGTAGGTGAGGGCGTCGCCGTCGGCATCCTTGGCGCTGAGCAGACCGACCGTTGTCCAGATCGGTGTGTCCTCGGAGAGGGCGGTTTTCGAGAGCTGGACGTTGGTTGGCGCGTTATTGGTGCTCGTGAAAGTTTGCGTGGCGAAATCGTAGATGCCATCGGCAAAGCGGGCGAATTCGACCTCTGTCAGCGTATCCGTGCCTTCGGCGGCGCTCGTCAGAATGTGATCGCCATTGTTCACCGCGAAGGAATAATTGGCGAAATTGCCTGAGAAGAGCGCGGTGTCGATACCGGCGCCGCCATCGATGGTGTCGTTGCCGGCGCCGCCCGTCAATTTGTCGTTGCCGGCATTGCCGTTGAGGATATCGTTGCCGCCGCTGCCGTCAAAAATGTCGTTGCCGTCGGTGCCGGTAAACTCGTCGTCGCCGCTACCGGTCTTGACGTCAATGCCGGAGGCGTGGCCGGCGACGAAAGATCCGAGATCTCCCAGTTCGTCGGAGAGATCGAGATGAGCGCTGTCCGTCACGGCCACCGAGGCGCGAAAATCGCCGAACGGATCGGTTGACCAGACGATTTTGTCGAAGCTTTCGAACTGCGCGCTCGAACCGGAAACGGTATATCCTGCCGTTTCCAGGACTTCGACGTTTTTAATCGTCAGGCCCAGAAGCGAGCTGGCTCGTAGCGTATCGATTCCGGCGCCGCCATCGATCGTTCCGAAATTCATTGAAGCGAATGTCTCTACAGCTATGGAATCGTCGCCGTCTCCCGCATCGATCTCAACGACCTCAGGGTTCGGGCCGAAAATCTCACCATCGTCGATCGTATCGTTGCCCGCGCCGCCCCTGATGACATCATTTCCGATGTCCCCGGAGATGTGGTCATTGCCGTCACCGCCATTCAGCGTGTCATTGCCAACTCCGCCATTGATCCAATCGTTTCCGGCGCCGCCGTTCAGTGTGTCTGAACCGTCGCCGCCTGCGATGGTGTCGTTGCCTGCGCCTGTCGTGATCACATTGTCCCCGCCTGAGCCCGTGACATCTGCCGAGCCCGAGCCCAGTTCGTCCGAAAGGTCTACCGTCCCGGAATCCGAGATGACCAGGTGAGCTGCAACGAGAGGATTGATTTCGGAGTCGCGGATGAGATCGTAGGCTTCGAACTCCGCCCCGGTCTTGGTAATCGTGGCGCCGTTGGTGTCCAGGATATTGAGCGGGGTTCCCGGCTCGGTGCTGTTGACCGTGAAGCTTTCCGTCGCGAAGTCGTAGACGCCATCGGCAAAGCGCGCGAATTCAACGTCTATCAGTGTATCCGTGCCTTCCAGCGCGCTCGTCACGACGCGGCTGCCATTGTCGACCGTGAAGGAATAATCGACGAAATTGCCGGCGAAAACAGCCGTGTCGATGCCCGAGCCGCCATCGATAGTGTCGTTGCCGCCGCCGCCGGTCAGTTTATCGTCGCCGTCATGACCACTGATGACGTCGCTGCCGCCGCTGCCGTCGAAAATGTCGTTGACGTCGCTGCCCGTGAACTCATCGTTGCCGTCGCCGGTCTTGACGTCGATACCGGAGAAGCCGTGGACACGACTTCCGAGATCTCCTAATTCGTCGGAAAGATCGAGATGGGCGCTGTCCGTCACCACTAGCGAGGGGTCATAACTGAAGAAGGGGTCGGTCGACCTGACAATCCTATCAAAGCTCTCGAACTGCGCGCTCGAGCCGCTTACCTGGAAATCGGCCAGTTCAAGCACTTCGACGTTCTCGATCGTCAGGCCGCGGAGCGCCGAGGCTCGCAAGATGTCGATCCCGGCACCGCCATCAATCGTTCCCGATATTAGTGGAGCGAATCGCTCAATGGTTATCAGATCGTCGCCGGCGCCGCCGTCAATGTCGATGATTTCTGGCTGCAGGCCGCCGTCAGGTCCGAGCACAAAGCCAAAACCGCCATCGCTGATCCGATCATTGCCGTCGCCGCCGATCAGTATGTCGTTGCCGGCGTTGCCATAGATCGTGTCGTCGCCAGCGCCGCCGGTCAGCGTGTCTGCGCCGTCGCCGCCTGAGATGGTGTCGTTGCCGGCACCCGTCGTAATCGTGTTGTCGCCGCTCGAGCCGGTCACGTTCGCCGATACCGAGCCCAGCTCGTCGGCCAGATCTGCAGCCGAGGAATCGGAGACGATGAGAGAGACAGGTACGGAAGGAGTGGCTTCAGAGTAGCGAATAACGTCGTAGGCTTCGAATTCAGCGCCTGTGTTGGTGATTGTAGCGCCGTTTGTATCCAGAATATTCAAGGCCATATTTTAGTCTTCTCCAAAAGATGCGTTTTACTCTGAAAAACGAGAAAATCCCCGAAAGAACCGTTTACTGGTTCACCGGACGACAACCTCTCGGGGATCTATGCCAACCGAAAGTGAAGTTTTCAATGAAAAATTGTGATTTTTTCTTTGATTTTTAACGAAAAGGTAAAGCTGAAATTCTGCGGAAGGATTTTGAATTTGCAAACCAAAACTCGTATTTTAGTCTTTTAATTCACAAGCGTCCTGTGCGGAGATAAGCTCGCGTATAAGCGGGAAAATTGTATTCCCCTGGGGCGCACTCGAACTGCGCGTCGTCGGTGTCGCTTTTCCGTCTAATGACGGGCTTGGCGCCTGCCATAAGAGGACGGCTTCCAGTGAGACCTCTCATGCGAGCTTGATGAGGCCCGCCGCGGTCGGGGTAAATCCGCAGGCGCGGTAGAAGCCGGCGAGATGCGGCTCGAAATCGACATGCAGCCATTCAGCGCCGCGCTCGCGGGCGATGCCCGTAGCCTGCCTGACCATGCGCGTCGCGATGCCCTGCCGCCGCATATCGGGATGGACCGAGGTATCGAGGAGGAAGGCATGAATGCCGCCATCCCAGGCGACATTGACGAAGCCGACGAGCCTGTTGGCGTGATAGGCGCCAATGTGTGCGAGGCTGCGAGGCAGGATGCGGGAGAAGTCAGGTGTTTCCGGCGTATTCCACGCTGCGGACCAGAGGCTGGTGAGTTCGGCGGGCGAGGGAAAAGGGTCGATGCGCAGTTCTGGCATGGCTGCTCCCGTTCGCTCATCAGTTGCCGGGAGTGTTTTCCGACAATTTCGCCCGCTTCGCAACCGATCTGCCACATCGGTCCCGGACGGGAAGCGTATCCCAGCAGCGCACAGCTGACGCTTTGTTGACCGGATCCTGTTCCGGAACATAATAAGAAGATCTAATCACTCGGCTGCGGAGAAGGTCCATGTGCGGACGCATATTCGTCAAGACCTCGCTTGAAGAGCTGATCAGCAATTTCCCATTTGCTGTCAGGGGCGGGGATATTCACGGGCTCGGATATCGCTTTCCCAGATGGAACGGCGCGCCGTCGCTTAATTACCCCATCATCGTAAGGGATGTCGTGCGCGAGCCTCATATAACAGGCCCCATCTTCGTGTCGGCACGCTGGGGTTTGTTGCGCTCCTGGGCCAAATCAGGCGGCCGGCCGCCGCCGGTCAATGTCCGCTGCGAGAGCATCGCTTCCAATGGCCTGTTTCGCGTCAAGCGCCCGACGAGAACCTAAACGCGTCCCCATATCTTCCGAAGCGGCATGCCAACACACTCGGCCATCTTCCGATCCTGCTCCTCAGTCGTATCGGTAATATTCGGATTTCGCGCCTCAAGCGCAAAGCGGCCGAACGCGGCGGGGCAGATGTAACGCAGGTCGTTCAGTAAGACGGTGCCGCCGCAGCAGGGGGCTTCGGTGTTCAGGTCTTTGAAGCCATCGGCAGAAGCGGTATCCATGGCGTCTCCCCACCATTCCTCGGCGTCCGCGCCGCAGGCGCTGCATTCCACGCCGGACCAGTTCTCGCCGGGATCGTAGAATCTGACCTCATCTTCGAAACTTGCAGTCACTTCGTCCGCACTGGTGGCGATGGCTTTTAGCAGGGAGACCGCACTGTCTGCGACGTCGGGGGAGGGCTGCCAATAAGGATCTGCGGGGACATAGCGCAGGAAGGTTTCGGACATCGGCGCGCTCCTTTGTGCTTAAAACATCGCTGGGTGTTACTGCACCAAAAGAGCGGAATGCGCTAGCGTCCCGGCCGTCCGGTCTTGCCCTTCGTCCGACCCTTGCGCTTCTGCTCGCCCGGCTCCTCATAACTGCCGGCTCCAACCCGGCCGCGCACGACCGGCCTGACACCATCGTCGCGTTCCGGCTGCCCTTCCAGCAGTGGTGAGAAGCGCTTCGTGCCCTTGGCGGCGTCGGGCTTATCAGGAACATGGCCGGTCACCGGTTTTTCCGTGCGGCCGACGGTCATTTCGTCGAGGGTGTTGCGGCGGAAGAGGCTCTTGTTGTCGGCGGGAGTGGCGACATGGCGGCCCATTTCGTCGAGTTCCGGTTTGGCGAAGTAGGAGGGTGTGGCCCCCCCCTCTGTCCTGCCGGACATCTCCCCCACAAGGGGGGAGATCGATTTGCCTCGGCCTTTTGTTTCCATTGACTTGGCTTCCTCCCGCGCCATCGGGTCGTCCATTGCGGCCAGTTCCACGGCCTTGAGGCGTTTGATTTCGTCGCGGAGGCGGGCGGCTTTTTCGAAGTCGAGGTCGGCGGCCGCGTCGCGCATGCTTTTTTCGAGCGCGTTGAGGTGGGCCTGCAGGTTGTTGCCGACGAGGTTGCCACCGTCGGCGAAGCCTTTGCCCGAGACGCCCGAGATGTCGGCGCGGACGTGGTCGCGTTCGTAGACGCTGTCGAGGATGTCGGAGATCTTGGCCTTGACCGATTCCGGCGTGATGCCGTTTTCGAGGTTATAGGCCATCTGCTTTTCGCGACGGCGGGCGGTCTCGTCCATGGCGCGCTGCATGGAGCCGGTGACGTTGTCGGCATAGAGGATGACCTTGCCGTCGACGTTACGCGCTGCACGACCAATGGTCTGGATCAGCGAGGTTTCCGAGCGCAGGAAGCCTTCCTTGTCGGCGTCGAGGATGGCGACGAAGCCGCATTCGGGGATGTCGAGGCCCTCACGCAGCAGGTTGATGCCGACGAGCACGTCGAAGGCGCCGAGGCGTAGATCGCGGATGATCTCGATGCGTTCCAGCGTGTCGATATCGGAGTGCATGTAGCGCACGCGCACGCCCTGCTCATGCAGATATTCGGTCAGGTCCTCGGCCATGCGCTTGGTCAGCACGGTGCAGAGCGTACGATAGCCCTTGGCGGCGGTCTCTCGGATCTCGCCGAGCACGTCGTCGACCTGGGTGCGGGCCGAGCGGACTTCGACCGGCGGGTCGATCAGGCCGGTCGGGCGGATCACCTGTTCGGCGAAGACGCCGCCTGATTGTTCCAGCTCCCAGCTGCCCGGCGTCGCCGAGACGGCGATCGTGTCGGGCCGCATGGCGTCCCATTCCTCGAAGCGCAGCGGCCGGTTGTCCATGCAGGAGGGCAGGCGGAAGCCGTATTCGGCCAGCGTTGCCTTGCGGCGGAAGTCGCCGCGATACATGCCGCCGATCTGCGGCACAGTGACATGGCTCTCGTCGATGAACACGATGGCATTGTCGGGAATGTATTCGAACAGCGTCGGCGGCGGATCGCCGGGGTCGCGGCCGGTGAGGTAGCGCGAATAGTTCTCGATGCCCTGGCAGGAGCCGGTGGCTTCCAGCATCTCGATATCGTAGCGGGTGCGCTGCTCCAGGCGCTGCGCCTCCAGCAGGCGGCCGGCCTTTTCCAGCTCGGCAAGGCGCAGCCTGAGCTCTTCCTTGATCGCCTTGATGGCGCCGTTAAGGGTCGGGCGCGGCGTGACATAATGCGAGTTGGCGTAGATCTTCACCGATTTCAGGTCGCCGGTCTTCTGTCCGGTCAGCGGATCGAATTCGGTGATGGCGTCGATCTCGTCGCCGAACATGCTTATGCGCCAGGCCGCATCTTCCAAGTGGGCGGGGAAGATCTCAATGGTGTCACCGCGCACGCGAAAACTGCCGCGGGTGAAATCCATGTCGCGGCGCTTGTATTGCTGGGCGACGAGATCGGCCAGCAGTTGGCGCTGGTCTAGCCGGTCGCCGACATTCATCTGGAAGGTCATCGCCGTATAGGTCTCGACCGAGCCGATGCCGTAGATGCAGGAGACCGAGGCGACGATGATGCAATCGTCGCGTTCGAGCAGCGAGCGCGTCGCCGAGTGGCGCATGCGGTCGATCTGCTCGTTGATCGAGCTTTCCTTCTCGATATAGGTGTCGGAGCGCGGCACATAGGCTTCCGGCTGGTAATAATCGTAGTAGGAAACGAAATATTCCACCGCATTGTCGGGGAAGAAGTTCTTGAATTCGGAATAGAGCTGGGCGGCCAGCGTCTTGTTCGGCGCCAGGATGACGGCCGGGCGTTGCGTTTCCTCGATCACCTTGGCCATGGTGAAGGTCTTGCCCGATCCGGTGACGCCGAGCAGCACCTGGCTGCGCTCGCCGCTCTGCAGGCCTTCGACGAGATCGCGGATCGCCGTCGGCTGGTCGCCGGCCGGCTTGTATTCGGAAGCCATGCGGATGGTGATGCCGCCTTCGGATTTGTCCGGACGGGCAGGGCGGTGCGGCGTCCAGATCTTGCCGTTCTTGTGCAGCGGATTGCCGCTCTCGATCAGCTTCGACAGCGCCTCGACAGTGGCCGTGACGCCGCCGGGCGAGATGCTGCCGGCATCCTCGAGCGAAATATCGAGACCCGCCACCGGGTTCAGGCCGGCGGCGGCGCGGGTCTTCGGGTCGGAGGAGCCACCGATCGAGACGCCGCGTGCGGTCTTGCTTGCCGTCGCCTTCTTGTTGACGCTGACGGCTTCGGTATGCTTGCGCGCCTCGTTCTCAACCTTCTTGCGGTGCTTGCCAGCCTTGGAGGCAATCTCGCGCTGGCTCTCGACGCCGGAGGCTTCGGCATCGGCCTCCAACTGCCTCACCCAATCGGCGACGGAGCCGGAGAGGGGGGCGCCCTCAAAGGACGATTGCTGGGCTTCCTCGAAACCATTCGAGGTCGGAGATTTTTTCGGAGCTTTGGCCATGGCGCGAATATGGAGAGAGTCAGCGCGAAAGGGAAGAGGGAAAGAGTACAAAAGGGAAACGAATGAATCGTTCGGATTGGCTCAACAATTCCTCGAGTTGTGGCTGTCAGCGGGCACCCGCCTCGTCCTTCGAGGCCCCCTGCGGGGCGGCCTGAGGATGAGGCTCTCTTGGGCGGGGGCACCGTTGCCATCGTCTCGCCTGCGCTGGAACCGGGATCGGCCCTCGGCAGTTAATCGGATATCATTTCAGCTTCAGGTGCGACTGCCATTAGCGACCATTCCGCCTTCTGGAAAAAATCGATCTCGATCGAACTTGATACCGGCGAGCGGCTGGTTCTCCGCTCACCGCAGGATGCGCTTTATGCACTCGTCTCCGACTGGCCGATCAATGGCGGCGTCCATCAGCAGAGGGCGATCGATTTCTGCCGTGCCTGGCTTGCCGGGCGCATGCCGGCTGAAACGGTGCGGCAGGCCTTTATCCTCGCGGCGCTGGAGGCTGGCGTGGCGATCAATGATGATGATGGGAATGGGACCACAAGTTCGGTTTCAAACCCCGGGCATAAATAGAGCTATTCAGCCAGCCCCGCGTCTAATCCGCGGCGTCGAACAATTTTATGTATTGCAAATATTATTCGCGCTGTGTTTGTACAAATGCGCAGCGTTTATCACGCTCCGATTCTTTGGAGAAACAACCGAATGAGAATAAAAATCCTCGCTTGCGCTGCCCTGCTGATGCTGGTCGGCTGCAATGCCCCAGTGTCGCAATCCGTTGCGGATTCCCAACGTGCGCCCTCCAGTGACGTCCGACAGAACTTCATCAACATCGTATTCAAGAGAAGTTACAGACACGAAGCGGGAGAAGTGGTTTGGGCGCGGATTTCCAGCGTGGTGCTGCTTGAGCCTGAGAAAAAGATCTATGCTTACTGTGTGCGTGTGGTGCCCAAGCACAGCTGGGGCGACTGGGCCTATCTCGGCGTCTCCTTCACGGATGGTCAAATCCTCGGCGCGACGGCGAATGACTATCGTTGCAAGGACAAGCGGCTGCACTACTATCCGTTTCCTGAGCTGACCGGCATGAAGACCTGACGCGGCTGCGAGGGCTCCGCCCGCGTCGGTTTTGCTGCTTGTAGCCATCGACCGCCGGCGCGCCCGCCTCGCCGTTCGAGGCACCTCGGTGAGGCTCTCGTGGGCCTTGCCGACATAGCCGCGGCGCGCCGGTAGGGGCTGCGGCATCTTCCAACCTCCCGCTGCTGGAAGCGGACTGCGCATCCCGCAGTCCGCGCAGCGGATAAGCCGTGCCAGCGAAGGCAACAGCTAACCCGCGAGGACCATCCTCACACCTTGCTCAAGCAAAGACGGCTTCCCTGGAATCATCCATTGTCGACGCCCTGCAGTACCATACGAGCAGGACGACCGATCCAATGGGAACTAACAGTCCGAGAAGCTGCCACCATCCGCTTCGGTTGATGTCATGAAGGCGTCGGGCGGCCATGGATATCCATGGAAGAAACGTGGCCAGCGACCAGATCAGTCTCAAGGTTTCGCTCCGATCCACGAAGTACAAAACGATGGAGACAAGAAAGGAGAAGAGAAAAGAATACCAGAATTCCGATCGGCCCGCTCTGCCGCTAAAGTTCACATAGTTCTTGAAAAAGCTTCCGATGGCCTGGCCGAAACCCATGGCCGGCGGCGGGCCGCCGAAGCGGTTCGGCCCAACCAGCGGTTTTCGGAAGACGAAGATCAATGGCACACCGATCAGGATCAAGACGATCAACCAATGAAACAGTGAAAAACTGCCCATGAGATACCCCAGCTGTTAGAGAACAGCTCAGAGATAAGCGATTTTGTTTCTGGAGGATTAACTTGCTTGTGATTCGATGTGTTCGCAATCACAGCTTGAGAAATTACAGCTGCCATGTTGACGGCGCGATGATGCTTTGAGAAGGCTGTATCGCCGTCGCTCAGCGTTTGAGCAGCACGCTTGCTCGCACCGGCTGCTCGATGCCCTTCAGCGCCAGCATGCGCGTTTCGGCGCCTGCCACGAGTTCGGGAGCCTTGGCGGCCGTTTCGGCCGAGATCAGGATTTCGCCGGCGGCGGCCTGGGATTCGAGCCTTGCGGCCTGGTTGACGACGCCGCCGATCGCGGTGAAATCGCTGCGGAAGCTCGAGAATTCGCCGATCTGCACCTCGCCGGAATGGATGCCGACGCCGACGCCCAAGGTGCGGCCGGACAGGGCGTCGAGCGCCAGCCCGCTCAGCGCCGCGGCGCAGTTGCGCTGGATCTCCTGGGCGGCGCTGATCGCCGCGCCGGCGTGATCCTTGCGGATGATCGGGAAATTGAAGATCGCCATCAGGCCATCGCCCATCTGCTTGTTGACGATGCCGTCATGCGCCCAAATCGCCTGGGCGCAGCGATCCTGGAACAGGCTGACGATTTCGCTCAAGTGCACTGCCGCAATACGCTCGGAAAGATCGGTAAAGCCCCTGATGTCGGCGAACAGAATGGTGGCGTCGACAGTGATCTGGCGCTGCTTCTTCACATATTGGAACGAGCGCTCGCAGATCGTGCAGATATCGGGATTCATCTTGCTGCGGGTAATGCCGAAGGCGCGGAAGGGAAGCGCAAGCGGGCCGCCGATCGGGATCGGCATATGCATCTGATCCCAGCAGCCGCGGCAGATCCTGGCGCTGCCGTGCCTTGCCTGCTCCGTGAAGGTGGATTCTGTTGTCATGTCGTACGATCCAATGGCCGTGGTGAAGCTTCCGTCAACATGTGGGTTTTGGCAACTGTTGTGTTGGTTGAGCAGGTTTCGTCAGCCGCGGGCGGAACAGTTGCTTTGGCCAACGGACCAACTGCGTCGGCTTACGGGCCAACTGGGTTGGCTTACGGACCAACTGCGTTGGCCTGCGGACCAACTGCGTTGGCCGCGGGATAACAGACACACTTGTTACTCCCACTGTTCGGTGCCCGATGCGAAACTATGTCCGACCAATCGCGATGCACCGGCCTTCGGACAAGGAGGCGCGGGAACTCGCCCCATAGAGGAGATTGAAGCGATGACTGCAACAGAGAATGGAAAGGGCGGACAGGCCATGCAGCGGCCGCCTGTCGTGCCGCAACGGGCCTGGGAGGCGGCTCACAGGCAGCTTCTGGTGAAGGAAAAGGCGCATACGCGTGCTCGTGACGCGCTTGCCGCCGAGCGGCGGCGCATGCCGTGGATGGCCGTCGCAAAGCAATATGCTTTCGAAGCGCCGCAGGGCAGGATCAGCCTGCTCGACCTGTTCGAAGGCCGGCACCAGCTCATCGTCTACCGCGCCTTTTACGAGCCCGGCGTCTTCGGCTGGCCCGAGCATGCCTGCCGCGGCTGCTCGATGGTTGCCGATCAGGTCGCCCATGTCGCCCATCTCAACGCCCGCGACACGACGCTGGTCTTCGCCTCGCGCGCGCCGCGGACCGACATAGCGCGGCTGAAGCAACGGATGGGATGGACGATGCCGTGGGTGACGATCACCGACGACTTCGACAAGGATTTCGGCGTCGACGAGTGGCACGGCACCAATGTCTTCTACCGCGACGGCGAGCGCATCTTCCGCACCTATTTCGTCAACAACCGCGGCGACGAGCAGATGGGCGGCACCTGGAATTATCTCGACATCACGCCGCTCGGGCGCCAGGAAGTCTGGGAGGACTCCCCTGCTGGCTATCCGCAGACCCCGACCTACAAATGGTGGAACTGGCACGACAGTTACGTTGCCGACGCCGAGCCCGACAAGAAATGGGTCGAAGTCTCCGATGCCGGCGAGGCGGCGTTCCGGGAGGAAGCGGCAAAGGCGAAATCGTAGGCCGGAGCCTCGAAGGGCGAGGGCGGATGGATGACACCTGTGGAGATCGTCCCAGGCCAATCGGAAAACCGCTGTTGCCTTGCCGGGCACCGACCATGCATAGTGGGAGGTGACTTGGAGGGGCCGATGGCCAGATTGCCTGCGCTTGTTCTGATGATGCTTCTCCTGCCCGCCGCGGCGCATGCCGAACGCCGCTGCGGCTGGCTGGACAATCCCTCGATGGCCAAATGGTTGCTCATGGATGCCGGCGGCGGCTGGACCATCATGGACAATGGCAGCGGCTACAAGGCGGCCGAGGGAATGGACAAGATCCCGGACCTGACGACCGGCGAATTTGTCTACACCTATGCCGCGCATGGTTATGCCTGCGCCTGCATGGACGTCGACACGGACGGTGAGGAGGGAATCACCCGTATTTACTCCGTGCGGCAATTGCCGCTCTCGCGGTGTCGGAACGACGCCGCCATCCGTTGGTTCCTCGATAAGGACTAGCGATCGGGCCGGGCAATCCTTCGCCGTTGAGCGCCTCATCTCAGAACAGAAATCAGGACGCGTGTCCGTTATCGCACCGGGACCGGCGCGGCAGGAACTTTGTCGTGTGCGCTGGGTTTGAGGTCGGCTCACAGGAGAATACGATGCCGTCCTTCACGCAACCGCGCCCGGCGTCCGGCAATTTCCAATTCCCCGGCGAACAGCGGCAGGGCGACCCGATGATGGGCACGATCAATGCCGAGCTTGCCGACAAGGGTTTTCTCGTCACCAGCACCGACGAACTCATCACCTGGGCGCGCACGGGCTCGCTGATGTGGATGACCTTCGGTCTGGCCTGCTGCGCAATCGAAATGATGCAGATGTCCATGCCGCGCTACGATGTCGAGCGCTTCGGCGTCGCCCCGCGCGCAAGCCCAAGGCAGTCGGACCTGATGATCGTCGCGGGCACACTGTGCAACAAGATGGCGCCTGCGCTGCGCAAGGTTTATGACCAGATGCCGGAACCGCGCTACGTAATCTCCATGGGCTCCTGCGCCAATGGCGGTGGCTACTACCATTATTCCTATTCTGTCGTGCGCGGCTGCGACCGCGTGGTGCCGGTCGACATCTATGTTCCCGGCTGTCCGCCGACGGCCGAAGCGCTGCTCTATGGCATCCTGCTCCTGCAAAGGAAGATCCGGCGCAATGGTAGCATCGAACGGTAGCGCCGATGACACGAGGAAGTCAGTTACCATCTCGACACGCATCCCTTTTACCTCGGAAACTTTCGAGGGCAAGTTGCGTTGGAGCGGTTGCCGTCGGTGTGCCCGGCGGCCCGCGTGCCCATGGGAGGAGGAAGATCCATGAAAGTCCTGATCGTTGAAGACGAGAACATCATTGCCATGGAACTCGAGCGTATCGCGCAGGATGCTGGCCACCAGACTGTCGGGCCGGTTTCGACAATCGAGCAAGCGCTCGCCTATGCTCAGAGAAGCGATGTCGCACTGGTCGATCTCAGCCTTGCCGACGGCTTGAGCGGCGCGCGGCTCGCACGCCGGCTGATCGATCGCCACGGGGTCGACGTGATCTTCGTCACTGGCAGTCCGGAAAGCGTCGGAAACGGCATCGAGGGCGCTCTCGATGTGATCGCCAAGCCCTTCACCGACGAGAGGATCGCCAGCGCGCTTTCGCGCGCGCAGTCCCTGCGCAGAGATTACGAAGGCAAGAACGCTGTCTTCTGACTGCGTAAAGTCGTATTCTTCCGCTGCCATTGTCACCGGAGGAGATGCCAGGATGAAGCACGCGCTCATTGCCGTTTTCTTCGCCCTCACGGCCTGCGCCAGTACTTCAGGCGAACCGCAGCCGCTACAGGGCAGTCTCACCTATGGCGGTAAGGTCATTCATTCGCCCTATCGCCCGGGAACGGTGGTCAACCACACCTTTCTCGGCGCGTTCGGCTATCGTGTCTTCGAGACCTATGTTGTTCAACCGGACGGGACGCTCAAATTGACGTCGCAAAGCACGGGGCCAGATTTCCTTTGGCGGTGAAAGGGCGCCTAGCGACGGCTGGGCCTTCCTCTTTATCCCGCTGGGCCCGCGGGCTCATCGAGGTGTGATCGCCGGTGCCTCGATTGCGTCTTTTCCGACGTTCAGGTGATCGATCGCCAGTTGGATGAATGCCTTGACCAGCGGCGACACGTGCTGGTTGCTGGGATAGACGACATGCAGACCGCCGGGCGGGGTCGTGTAGCCGTCGAGGACGCGCCGCAGCCGGCCGTCCGATGCAAGCCGCAGCCATTCTTTGCGGCAACTGTGCGATGCCGAAGCCGGCGATCGCGGCAGTCATGACCGCCTGAATTTCGTTGGCGGCGAAACGTCCGGACACCGTGACCGTTTCCTGGATGCCGGCGCTCTCCAGCACCCAGTGCGCACCAGCCGCCGACGGACCCGCGATGACGCAGGCGTGATGGGCGAGGTCCGCCGGCCGATCCGGCGCGCCGCAGCGGGCGAGATAGTCGGGGCTGGCGCAAAAAATCCTGTAGGTCGAGCCGAGCTTGCGGGCGATCAGCGTCGAATCCTCCAGAATGCCGGTGCGGAAGGCGAGGTCTATGCCGTTCTCGATGAGATTGAGCCTGTCGTCGGTCAGGCGCAATTCCACCTTCGTCTTGGGGTAGATTGCCAGGAATTCGGAGATGGCGGCGGAAAGGAAATGACCGCCGAAGCCGACCGGTGCGGAGATGCGGATCGTGCCGGCGGGCTCCGCCCGCGCCTCGGCCAGGCGCAGATTTGCCTGCTCGAAGGCGCCGAGCGCCGCGCTGCACTCCTCGTAATAAAGGCGCCCCGCATCCGTCAGCCTGAGGCTGCGGGTGGTGCGCTGCAGCAGCCGCACACCCACCTCGCGCTCAAGCGCGGCGATACGGCGGCTGACCGTCGTCTTCGGCATGGCAAGCAGGCGGGCGGCGGCGGTGAAGCTGCCGGCCTCGACGACGCGGGCGAAGATAAGGATGTCGTTGAGATCCAGCATTGTATTCACCAGTGGCACGATGTTTCCCTGATGTAGCCTATAATGGTTCAATTCGACAGGTCTTATCTTCTGGCTCATCGCCAACCACAAGGAGCAGAGAGATGAGCAATGGAAGAAGCGTTCTGGTAGCCGGCGCCACCGGCCAGCAGGGCGGCGCGGTCGCGCGCGCACTGATGGCGCGGGGGCATCGCGTCAAGGCGATCAGCCGCAGGCCGGACAGTGACGCCGCAAATCGGCTGGCCGCGGCCGGAGTGGAGATCGTCGGGGGCGATCTCGATGATGCGGCGTCGGTGACGAAGGCCGCAAGCGGCGTCGACACGATGTTCCTGATGGGCAACAGCTATGAGGCCGGAACGGAAGCGGAAACCCGCCAGGGCATAACCGCCGCCAATGGGGCGAAGGCCGCCGGCATCGGCCACCTGATCTATTCCTCCGTCGGCGATGCCGACAAGAAGACCGGCATTCCGCATTTCGACAGCAAATATCTAGTCGAGCAACATATTGCCGGTCCAGGCATTCCCTACACGGTCAGTGCACCCGTCGCCTTCATGGAAAACACCGCGGCGCCGTGGGCTATCAACCGGCTGCGCCAGGGTGTCTATGCCGCGGCGCTGCCGCCCGCGCGCGTGCTGCAGCAAATCTGCCTCGCCGATATCGGCGCCTTCGTCGCGGCCTTGGCCGAACGGCGCGAAAAGGTGTTCGGCCAGCGTTTCGACATTGCGGGTGACGAATTGTCGGGCGAGGAGCAGGTGAGGATCCTCTCCGAAACGCTAGGGCGCCCGATCGCCTACCAGGAGTTACCGATTGCCGCAATGCGGCAGCAGAGCGAGGATGCGGCGCTGATGTTCGAATGGTTCGACCGCACCGGCTACGACGCCGACATCGCCGCCCTGCGCCGGGATTTCCCTGAGGTCGGCTGGCACCGCTACCGCGATTGGGCGCGCGCGTTTGACTGGAGCGTTCTCGACAGGGCGACCGGGTGAGGCGTTCTCGCGGCCATCAAGAATGGCAGATCCTCGGCGCGGCCCGAGGATCACGGAGAAACCCCTCCGGTTTCAGAACCACTATCCCCTTGCGGCGGGCGGCGGCCAGGTCATAATGAGCCGTCGTCCTTGGAGGGGAGGCTTCCATGCCGTCGAGTTTCCATGTCGAAAGTGCAGATGGCTATGAGCGGCTTATGGGCCGGTGGAGCCGGACGTTGGCGCCGATGCTGATCGACTTCGCGGGGCTGGCGGATGGGGATCGCGTGCTCGATGTCGGCTGCGGCACCGGCAGCCTGACGTTCACGCTTGCGCAGAGGCCGGGGCTGCGGGAAATCGCCGCTATCGACTATTCGCCTGTGTTTGTCGAGGCGGCAAAGCGGGCCAACAGCGATCCGCGGGTCACGATCCAGCAGGCGGATGCCTGCGCGCTGCCCTTCGAGAATGACCGTTTCGACAGAGCGATGTCGTTGCTCGTCCTGCATTTCGTGCCCGAGGCGGGCAAAGCGGTGGCCGAGATGGCCCGCGTCGTGCGGCCCGGCGGCACGGTCGCCGCCGCGGTCTGGGACCATTACGGTGGCATGTCGGGCATGCGGATGATGTGGGATACGGTCGTCATGCTCGACGAGAACGCGCTGCCGCTACGCCGCAAATATTGCTTCCAGCCAATGATGCGGCCGGGGGAGATGAAGCAGAGCTTCATGGCGGAGGGCCTCGCTGATGTCGAGGAGACGTCGCTTCTGATCCGGATGAATTACCGTTCCTTCGACGATTACTGGCAGCCGATCGCGGCCGGCGAGGGACCGCTTGGGAGATATGTCTCCGGGCTCGAGCCGGAGAAGCGCAAAGCGGTCGATGCCGCCCTCAGGGCAGCCTACGAAGCGGGCGAGCCGGACGGGCCGCGGTCGTTCGCGTCTGTAGCTTGGGCGTGCCGGGGCAAGGTGGTTTAAGCAGGTGCGCCACGGCTCTAAAATCTCATCCTGATGTGCCCCGCAGGGGCCTCGAAGGGCGAGGGCCGCAGCAGCACAGTAGCGGATTGCCAGCTATCTCGGCTGGACGATGTGTTTCATTTTTCATCATCGTCTTCGTGCTCAAAAATATCGGCGAGGAATTCCATACAGACGTTCCCGCCTTCTCTGTGCTGCATGAAACCTGAGCCTTTTCAGCAGATTACAAATCGTCCATGTCGTGATATCGCCGCATTTCATACAGATTCCCGTCGCAATCGGCTGTCAGCCTGTCAACATCAAGTGATCAGGAGGTGATCGGGCATGAGCCTCTCTTTCCCGACGATGGCGGCGATCCGGTTCGGTTATGGTTTCCGGCCGGGCGAGGCGGCGCCGCAAAGCAAGGATGAGCTGATCGGGCAGTTGTCCAAAGGCGCGGCGGCAACGCCGGATTTTCCGCTCGGCGGCCCCGACATGCGTCATCGGGCGATCCTCAGCCTGCAGGACCAGCTGAAGCAGATCCGGGAAGATGCCAACACAGTCACCGACGATCCCACGCGGCGCGAGATGCGCAAGGCTGTGCAGCGCCAGGCGCAGCAGCAGTTCCAGCACGATGCGAACCTGCGGCTGATGCAGGCGGTGCTGTCGCCCTACGGCTTTTACGAGCGGCTTTCGACCTTCTGGGCCGATCATTTCTCCACCAGCGCCAACAAGAGCCTGCCGATGCGCCTTATCGTGCCGCTCTACGAGGCCGAGGCGATCCGGCCGTTCATTTCGGGCAGGTTCGGCGATCTTCTGCGTAGCGCCACCGCTCATCCCGCCATGCTGATCTACCTCGATCAGGCGGATTCGCTCGGGCCGGATTCGGCCGGCGGCGTCAAGCGCAACAAGGGGCTGAACGAAAATCTCGGACGCGAGCTCCTGGAACTCCACACGCTCGGCGCCGGCAGCGGCTATACCCAGGCGGATGTTACTGCCGCGGCCATGGTGCTGACGGGGCTCACTATCGACCGCAAGGAGATGGATATTGCCTTTCGGCCGAACATTTCGGAGCCCGGCACGCATGAGGTGCTCGGCGTCAGTTATGGCGGGCGGCGGCGCTCGCGCGAGGATTATCTCGACATGCTCGATGACCTCTCGGTCCATCCGAAGACGGCGGCCCATATCAGCCGTAAGCTCGCGGTGCATTTCGTCTCCGACCAACCAGACGAGGGGATGATCTCCGATATGGCGGCCGCGTGGAAGAAGACGGATGGCGACCTCATCGCCGTCTATACCGCCATGCTCGATCATCCCGCCGCCTGGCAAAACGAGGGCGCCAAAGCACGTCAGCCTTTCGATTTTGTTGTTGCTGGTCTGAGGGCGCTGAATGCAGGACCTGTCAACGGCGTCGTCGGCAGCTTCCTGGCGGCCAATCAGCAAGGAACGGATGAGGGCGATATGGCGGCCAATACGCCCGGCATGGCGGGAGCGCCAGTGACGACGGATCCCGCCGGAGAGGCGCGGGACAAGCGGCTCAAGGCCTTTCGGGCGGCGCGCGCACTGGGGCAGGGGGCGCTGAAGCGCATGGGCCAGCCGACCTGGCAGCCGCCGAGCCCGGCCGGTTTCGAGGAAGGCTTTTCCGCCTGGATCACCGGCAGCCAGCTTGCCGAGCGCTTGGCCTGGGCAAGGCGGGCTGCTGCGCAGTTCGGCCGAGACGAGGATCCGCGCGCGTTCCTGAGATCGACGCTTGCCGATGCCGCGCGCGATGAAACGATCCGCGTGGTGTCGCAGGCGCCGAACAAGATCAGCGGTTTGACGCTGGTGCTGGCATCGCCGGAATTCAACCGCCGATAGGAGGCTCCCAATGAACCGGATTTTGCTTTCCCGCCGCGGCTTTCTGACCTCTGCCTGCTGTCTTGCCGCTGCCCCCGTCTTCACGCCGGTCACCTTTGCGGCGATGCCGGGCGATAATCGTTTTGTCACCATCGTCCTGCGCGGCGCGATGGACGGGCTCGACTTGGTGCAGCCTTACGGCGACGCCGGTTTTGCCGCGATCAGGCCAACCTTGGCGCTGACGCCGGACAGCGGACTTCTCGATCTCGATGGGCATTTCGGCCTCAATCCCGCCGCCGCCGACCTGATGCCGCTCTGGAAGAGCCGAGAACTCGCCTTCATCCATGCGGTGTCGACGCCCTATCGCGACCAGCGCAGCCATTTCGACGGGCAGGACATGCTTGAGTCCGGCGGCGAACATGTCGCCGAGGAAAAAACCGGCTGGCTGAACCGGGTGCTCGCGGTCATTCCCCGCTCGGATGCGCGCAAGGCGATCGACGTCAATACGTCGACGGAGCTGATCCTCTCCGGGCCGAACAATGTCGACGTCTGGGCATCGGATTCCAATCTGGCGCCGGCGCGTGACGAGATGCAGTTCCTTGCGCGGCTCTATGCCGGCGATCCGCCCTTCGCGGCTGCACTTGCCGAGGCGACGCGGGCCGACAGCGCCGCGATGATGGTCGAGCCGGACGGTGAGCGCGGCGAGAAGATCGGCGACGTCGCGGCGCTCGCGGCCAACATGCTGAAGGGCGATTACCGCATCGCCAGCTTCTCAATCACCGGATGGGACACCCATATCGGCCAGGCCAGCCAGTTCAAGCGGCCGGCAGGGGAGCTCGCCCAGGCGATCAACACGCTGAAGGCGGCGCTGGGCTCGGAGATCTGGGCAAAGACGGTGGTGCTCGCAATGACGGAATTCGGCCGCACCGTCCGCCAGAACGGCTCCGCCGGCACCGACCACGGCACCGGCGGCTGCGCTGTCCTTGCCGGCGGCGCGATCAACGGCGGGCGCATCCTCGGCCGCTGGCCGGGGATCGGCGATGGTCAGCTGCTCGACAACCGCGACCTGATGCCGACGGCTGACGTGCGCGAGGTGGCGGCGGCGATGCTCTACCGGCAGTTCGATGTCGGCGTGGATGATCTGACAGGGAAGATATTTTCCGGGCTGGCGTTTGATAAGGGGTCGCAGTTTTTGAAGGTGTGAGGCGCTGCCCGGCCCTTCGCTTGGGCTCAGGGCGTTCGTCGCTGCAATCGATTCACTGGATCGATTGCTCGGGCTTCGCCCGACCGCTCCTCACCCCAACACATCGTAAAGCCGGAAGATGAAACTGACCTGATAGACCAGGTTGACGATGACGAAGGTCGTGTGGAAGCGGCGGTTCGCGGTCCAGGCGGCGAGGGCGCAGAGGAGGATGTAGACGAGATTGCGGACGGGATATTCCCAGCCGAGTGATAGGATGCGCTCCGGACCTTTGATCGCCGTATCGAGGATATCGACGGCATAGATCAGGCCGAGGACGCCGAAGAACCATTTGCGCCGCGAAATGAAATATTCCTCGTAGCCGCCATATTCGTCGAGGCTTGCCGGAAAGAGCAGGGCACAGAGCAGGAAGAACAGGCTGCAGAAGCAGACGAGGAAGAGATAGATGCCGAAGCCGATGGCGGGCACGGCCTGCAGCCGGTATTCCCACCACCAGATATGGATGATGAAGAGGAACAGGGACAGGGCCCAGCCAAGGTGAACGGGATAAACCTCCGCCTTGGCCGGATGCTGGACGATGCCGGCGATGCCAGTTAGCAGCCTCGCGAGTGAAAGGCTGATGACCATGCCCATCACCACCTTGATGTGAAGGAAGACCTCCGGCGAGCTGACCGTTTCCATGCCTTATCCCCTCGGGTTCAAGCTTGTCACTCCGCGGGGACGGCCTTGGGTTTGCCCTCCTCGTCGAGCGCCACCATGATGAAGGTGCCGGCGGTTACCTTTTCCATCTTGGCGTAGCGCGAGCGATGCGCCCAGGCTTCGACGATCAGCGTGATCGAGGTACGCCCGACACGCTCGACATCGGTATAAACCGACAGCGTATCGCCGATCTTGACCGGCAGCTCAAAGGCCATTTCCTTAACCGCTGCGGTGACGACGCGGCCCTTGGCGCGCTCGGCGGCGCGGATGCCGGATGCAAGGTCCATCTGCGCCATGACCCAGCCGCCGAAGATATCGCCGGCCGGATTGGCATCGCCCGGCATGGCGAGCGTGCGCAGCGTCAGTTCGCCTCTGGGCTTGGCGGTGTCGGTCATGGAAAATCCCTCACTGTCTGGATCGATTCTGTCGTGACGTTAGGCGAACTCCGTGTCCTTACCAATGCCTTTCAGTGGGACGGCCGCTGCGGAACTAATATTCGCAGCTCGCAGCGATTTAAATTCCCTTCAAATTCAGGTGGTTGAATTTTGCAACCCGTCGCCTCACCTTACGTTATGTGAGAATCCACTAATCCAACTTTACCGTCCGGTAATTCAGCTGTTCCAGTATGTGACGAACTACAAATGTAAGAATCGCCGGGAACACTCATGCGCAACGTCAAGATCTCCACCCGTCTTTACTGCCTCGTCGGCTTCACGCTTGCCGTGCTGGCGGCGACGATGGTCTTCTTTCTGAACTATTCCTATTCCGAGTTGCAAGCGGAGCGGAAGGCGGGGCTGGAGAAGATGGAGGCGACGGCGCTCGGCATTTTCGACAAATATTACAAGATGGAACAGGCGGGCACCATGACCCGCGAGCAGGCGCAGGCGGCGGCCAAGGACGTGATCGGCGCGATGCGCTACGGCGCCGACGGCTATTTCTGGATCAACGACATGCGCCCCGCCATGGTGATGCACCCGATCAAGCCGCAACTGAACGGCACCGATATCTCCCAGATGAAGGACCCGACCGGTAAGTTCCTGTTCGTCGAGTTCGTCAACAAGGTGAAGAAGGACGGCAAGGGTTTCGTCGATTATTACTGGCCGAAGCCCGGCGCCGATGAGCCGGTGTTGAAATATTCCTATGTCGCCGGCTTCGAGCCCTGGGGCTGGATCGTCGGAACTGGCGTCTACGCCGATGACCTGGCGGCGCTCTATCGCCAGAATGCGTTCTGGGCGGCAGCGCTCTGCCTGCTCGGCGCAGCACTTACGATCGCGATCGCCTACGCCATCGTGCGCAGTGTTACGGCGCCGATCGCCCGGCTGAAGACGGCGATGAATGCGATCGCCGCCGAGGAAGCATCGGTGGAGATTGCCGGCAGTGCGTGCCGCGACGAAGTCGGCCAGATGGCCAAGGCGCTGCTGGTGCTGCGCGACTCCGTCGACGAACGCAGCGCGCTGCGCGGCCGTGAAGACGAAAGGCAGCGGCAGATCGAGGACGAACGCCGCGGCAACGAAGCGAGCCTGCGCTCGGCTTCCGAGCGGCAAAACCGCGCCATGCAGGCGCTCGGCGTCGGCCTGGAGAGGCTTGCAAGCGGCGACCTCACCGTTGCAATCGGCGATATCGGTGAGGACTACGCCAAGCTCAGGAATGATTTCAACGCCGCCGTCGATGCGCTGAACGGCGTCATCCACGCGATTGCTGAATCGAGCCGGGTGGTCAACGACAGCGCATCCGACATCAGCGAGGCGACCGGCAACCTGTCGAAGCGTACGGAACAGCAGGCAGCGGCACTCGAAGAGACGGCGGCGGCACTCGATGAGATCACAGCCACGGTCAAGACCGCATCCGAGCGGGCGAACGAGGCGCGCGAGATGGTGGCCGAAACCAAAGCGAGCGCCGGCCGCTCCGGCGACATCGTCCGCAACGCCGTGACGGCGATGGGCCGGATCGAGGAATCGTCGAGCCGCATCAACCAGATTATCTCTGTTATCGACGAGATTGCCTTCCAGACGAATCTGCTGGCGCTGAACGCCGGCGTCGAGGCTGCGCGGGCCGGCGAGGCTGGCCGCGGCTTTGCCGTCGTTGCCCAGGAAGTGCGCGAACTCGCGCAACGCTCGGCCAACGCCGCCAAGGAGATCAAGGAGTTGATCAGCCGGTCGGCTGCGGAAGTCGAGGGCGGGGTTGCGCTGGTGCGCTCGACGGGTGAGGCTCTGCTGGAGATCGAGGCGCTGGTAAACCAGGTGAACGACCATGTCGCTTCGATCGCGACGGCGGCGCGCGAGCAGTCGACGGGCCTCAACGAGATCAACAGCTCCGTCAACCACATGGACCAGATGACGCAGCAGAATGCGGCGATGGTCGAGGAGACGACGGCGGCAAGCCGCACGCTCGCTGACGAGAGTACCCAGCTGAAGACCCTGCTTTCGAACTTCCGCCTGCGCGAGGCGGGGCGGCCGGCCGAGAGCCGGTACACACGGGCAGCGTGAAAAACAGCAAAGATAAAAGGCCGGGCGACCGGCCTTTTTCATTTCCACCGCCTTCAGATTGTGCCGGTAAGTTTTCATTCACCGTTTTTAACTAAAATTGGACCGAGTTTTTTCGGTCACTCTGCGGCCGGCCCATGGAAGCGATAAGAGTATGGCGTTTGTTTCCTTTCCGCGGCGAGCCTTCCTGCCCGTGCTGCTCTCGGCGGCGCTGACCACCTGTTCGATCAGCGACGGGCTAGTGCCCCCGGCCAATGTCGACAATGGCACCCGGGTCAGTTCGATTTCACCGTCTCGCGGTGCAGCGCGTATGGCGCGGGCGGAGCGCCTTGCGCCGGCGGAAAGTCAGGCCTCTTATCCTGTCTTCGGCCGGCCTGTCGGCAGCAGCCAGGGCTCGGTCGATTATCTCGATACGCCGAACCTTGCCGGCACCGGGCACGCGGCACAGGCGCCGCAGACGCTGGCCGCGCCGGAATCCCAGGGCCGCAAGCTGCCGATGATCGATAGCGATGAGGCGCTGGCGGCAGGCCAGCCGAACGGCAACTGGGGCGGGACGCAGAACCTTGCTGTCCCGTCCGGCGGCGTCAACATGGATGAAGAGCTTGGGGCCGAACCGGTCGTCGGGCTGGCGCAGGAACAGCAGCAGCAGATTGCCGAGGGCAATGCCAGCGAACCCGTCGTCGACGGCATCGGCACCGACAACCCGGCTCAGATCAATCAGCCAATGCGCCAGTCCGCACCCC
Organism: Rhizobium atlanticum; assembly: GCF_030182485.1. Classification (NCBI taxonomy): domain Bacteria; kingdom Pseudomonadati; phylum Pseudomonadota; class Alphaproteobacteria; order Hyphomicrobiales; family Rhizobiaceae; genus Rhizobium; species Rhizobium atlanticum. The sequence continues at coordinate 35,457 of NZ_JAQJCJ010000022.1, read as the reverse complement.
GGTCAATGCCGCATCCGGCAGCGCAGGCTGAGATGAGTCGAGCGCCGGCCTGGAACGACGGCAGCCCGGTCTTGGAGCCAACCCGCGTTCCCGAAGAGGACGAGAGCGAAGAAGTCGCGATGCTGCGGCCGAACAACCCGATGATGAGCGAGCCCGTTGCGCCTGTCGACCCGAGCGTCATGCCGGCCTCCGAGCTTGCCTGCCGGCGCGAGTTGAAGCGCCTGGGCGTGCTCTTCGACGAGAAGCCGCCGATCTCGCAAGGGCCGGCCTGCCAGGTGCCCTATCCGGTATCGCTGAAGGGGCTTTCCGGCAATATCGGCGTCAAGCCGGCCGTGACGCTGAACTGCCAGGTGACGCTCGCCTTCGCCAAATGGGTGAAGAACGAGCTGGCGCCGTCGGCCCGCTTTCGCTACTGGAGCGGCATCAAGACGATCCAGCCGCTCGGCGGTTATTCCTGCCGGCGCATGAACAACAGCCGGCAGAGATATAATCCGATGTCGGAACATGCCCGCGGCAACGCGATCGACGTCGGCAAGTTCGTGCTGAAGAACGGCCACGCGATCGACGTGCGCAAGAAGGGCCTGTTCTCCTATCGCGAGGGCCGGCTTCTGAAGGCGGTGCGCACCGACAGCTGCCGCTATTTCAATACCGTGCTCGGGCCGGGCAGCAACCCGGAACACTGGAACCACTTCCACTTTGATCTGCGCTCCCGCAAGAGCGGCAAGGTCTATTGCGATTAGGCGAAGGCGCGGTTGCCCGCCGCGGCAATTGGGCCCTGGTTCCAAGAAAAGAGTTCATCCCAGCCGCCGGACGCGCTATGGACCGGCGAGGCGGATTGCTATTGGAAAGTCTGATCCATGAGCTATGAATTCCATGTCGGCCAGAAGGTCGTCTGCATCAACGATACCTTCAAGCATGTCAGCATCGACCAGCTTATTCGCAAGGGTGAGATCTATACGATCCGCTGGGTGGGCGAATATACCCATTATGTCGACGGCACCTTCATCGGCGTCAAGCACGCGGAAATCCACCGCGGCAATGATGACGGCCCGGAAGGTTATGGCGCTGCCGACATGCCCTATCGCGCGACGCGGTTCCGGCCGCTGGTGAAGGACAAGATCGCATCGCTGCGCAAGCTGCTCGCCCCGACACCGGATGCGCCGGCGGAGCCGAAGGAAAAGGTTCGGAAGAAAGAGAAGGTCTGAGCGCCGGACTTACGTCAACGGCATCAATGCTGCGGCGACATGATTGTACCCTCTGGTCGCCTGTGCGACAGTCGGCAGCGTGACACGCCGAGGAGGGGCCGGTGCGGACGATTTCGACGATCCTGGAGCTTTGTACCGCCATCGCCATGAGTGTTGCGACAGCAGGAGTGGCGGCCGCCGATCCGCTCGTTTTCAGCTATCATGGATGGCGGGTCGATCTCACCAATGCCAGAGGTGCGGAGCCCGACAAGGAGATGGTCGCGGCCGTCAAAAGGCAGCTCGACATCGTCGAGCATGTCAGTCTGAAGCCCGATGTCCTCGCCTTCATGCGGACGATTCCGATCTGGGCCAACGCCGCCGTCGCCGGCTTCGGTCCCGGCCATTACAGCAGCAAGACCGGCATCGACCTGCGTGTCAGGAGCCTCGATCCCGACAAACCGATCATCCTGCACGAGCTTCTGCACGCCTATAACGACCGGATGCTGCCCGGCGGATTCGGCAATGGCGATGTCGGGCAATTCTTCAACAACGGCCGCGGGCTTTGGCCCGGCGATTCCTACATGATGAGCAACGATCGGGAATTCTTCGCGGTCACGGCGAGCGTGTACCTGTTCGGCGATATCGAACGGCCGCCCTATTCGCGCAGCCAGTTGCGTCAGAAGCAGCCGCGATATTATCAGTGGCTCGCCACCCTCTTCGACGACGGCCGGCCGCGGTCTTGAGACCGTAACGCCAATCAGGCCGTTTTCCGGCTCAGCAACAACGCGCTCGCGAGGCAGCCTTTCACCTGCGGTCAAAATAAATCGTATCCGATTAAATCGGAATGGTGTTGACATCGATTTCCAATAGGCATATTAAGGCGCATCCGAATAAAGCGGATGCGATATAAATTCATCGAAAGGACACCATTATGACCGAGAAGCTTCTTTTCACTGGCAAGACCCACATCGCCGGCGGCCGCGAGGGCTATGCACGCAGCAGCGACGGCACGCTCGACATCAAGCTGCCGCAGCCGCATCCGGCGGCCGAGAACCTGTTCGGCGCAGCCTGGTCGGCCTGCTATATCGGGGCGATCGGGCTTGCCGCCTCGCAGCGCAAGATCGCGCTGCCCGCCGGTCCCGAGGTCGACGCCGAGATCACCCTCAATACCCGCAACGGCTCCTTCTTCCTGCGTGCGCGTCTCGACGTCAGCCTGCCCGGCATCGAACGCGGTGTCGCCGAGGAACTGATCGAAGCAGCCCATGGCATCTGCCCTTATTCCAAGGCGACGCACGGCAATATCGACGTCGAGACCCGGCTTGTCTGACCGGAAGGGCCGGCGCCTTTCGCCGTCATCTTCGAAGCGGGGGTCTACCGTTTTGCGGCAGACCCGTTCCTAAACCAGTCTCTATCGACCGATCCGGAGAACATGCCATGATCGACAGCCATACAGAGCCACACCGGGCCTATGACGAGTTTTCGCTCGTCGTCGACCCCGATGTCTACGAGCCGCTGCCCGATGATTGGCTGATCGGCATCACCGACGTCATCAGTTCGACCGTGGCAATCGGGGCAGGGCGCTACGAAGACGTCAATTATGCCGGCGCCTCGATCATCGCGGCACTCGGCAATGCCTGGGGCTCGTTCGATTTCCCCTTCGTGTTCCGCGGGGACGGGGCGGCTTTCGCCCTGCCGCCGCACGGGATCATGGCTGCGACATCGGCATTGCGGCAGGTGGCGGGCTTCGCTGCGACCGATCTTCACCTCGACCTTCGTGTCGGGCTGCTGACCGTGCGCGAGATCCGCGCCGCCGGTCGCGACGTAAAGATCGCGCGCTATGCCGCCTCCGAGACCGCGACTTATGCAATGTTTGCAGGCGGCGGCCTCAAATGGGCGGAGCAGCAGATCAAGAATGGCCGCTATCTGGTCAAGCCTGGGCGCTGCGCAGCGAGGCCGGACCTCACAGGCCTCAGCTGTGATTGGGCACCGTTCCCGAGCCGGCAGGGCGAGATTCTGTCGCTGTTGGTCGAGCCTCGCGACCACACCAGCCCGGAGATTTTTGCGGCGCTGGCGAAGCGCTTGCTTGCTGCTTTCGATACTGCATCGCACCGGTCTTATCCGATTTCGGCAGAGAGCGCGGTGCCGAGGGATGGCGCAAAGCAAGTCAGTGCGACAGCCTGGTCCGAAGTCGCCTCCAATTCGGATTTCCGCAAATTCGACGACGGTCTGCGCCTGACGCTGGACTGCACGCCGGAGGAGATCGACAGGGTCGAAGCCATTCTCGTTGCGGCAAGAGCGCGTGGCGAGATCGATTTCGGCCTGCACCGCCAGTCGCATGCGCTGATGACCTGCCTCGTGCCATCGGGCCGGCCGGATTCGCATCTGCATTTTCTGGACGGAATGGGCGGCGGCTACGCGAAAGCGGCCGAGATGATGGAGGAGGGCGCGCTTGCAGCAACGTCGTCGCGCCAGCCTGAAAGAGCAATCAGGGCAGCAGAGGCATAGCCCGACCGTGGATGCTCGACCGCGACATCCGCAGCTACGGATGATCGCGCGGCTATTCGACGGAGAGAGCGAGGGGCTCACGAAGGACGATATTCCAGACAATGTCACGCTCTACTGGCTGACGAACACGGCAATCTCGGGACGCCTCTATTGGAAAAACGCGTATGATCCGACTGGAGGTTTCTTCGACGCCAGGGGCATCAAGATCCCGGTCGCCGTCAGTGCTTTTCCCGACGAGATCTACCAGGCGCCGAAGAGCTGGGCGGAGAAGGCCTCTCCGAAGCTCATTCACTACAACAGGCTGGAGAAAGGCGGTCACTTCGCCGCATGGGAGCAGCCGATGGCTTTCGCTGCCGAACTCAGGACGGCATTCCGGCCGCTGCGGCAGTAGATCACGAAGCGCGCCGCGCTTTCAGTCCTTGGCGGTTCCTCGTATCACGAGGCTTGAGAGGATGTCACCGAGCTGGGACGGCGCCAACTCGGTTTCCTGTTCGATCACGGCGCCAGTGAACCATCTGAGTTCGGTATGTTCATCGCCGACGAGTTGCGGCAATCCCTGCCATTGATCGACGTGATAGACGTGAAAGGTGGCCGATGACTCAGGCGGAGCTTGCGATACGAACTTTGCCGCAAGCCGCCACCGCTCCGGCGTGATGCCTATTTCCTCCATTAATTCCCGGCGCATGGCCGTCTCGGCGTCTTCGCCATCCTCGATATGGCCGCCGGGGAGGCTCCAGCGACCCGGATAGATCCTGCGCTCCGAATTTCGCCTTGCGAGAAGCAGCATCCCGTTGCGGTTCAAGGCACCCATCGCGATCTCGGGCATGTGGTCTCCTCGCTGCGGAAGAAAATGCGTCGCCGCAAACATGTCACCAGCTTGTGACTGCTGTCGCCATCATGGCTTTTCCGGTTCGGCCTGCGCTCGCAACAGGTTGTCGCGCAACCTCGTCACCGATTGCCGTACGACGGGGAAATCATCGCCGAGGCCACTGGCGGCAATCAGCGTGCCGCCGGGGTCGACCTCGACGAGGAGATCGCGCCCAGCCGGCGTCAGGCTTACGCGGACCTGCCGTTCATCGGCGGGATCGCGATGGCGCGTGAGATAGCCTGCCGATTCCAGCTTCTTGAGGATCGGCGTCAGCGTGTTGGATTCGAGGAACAGTTTTTCCCCCAGCATGCTGACCGTCTGGCCATCCTCCTCGGAAAGGGCGACCAGGGCGATATATTGCGTGTAGGTCAGGCCAAGCTCGTCCAGGATCGGTTTATAGGCGCGGCCGAAGGCGAGATTGGCGGAATAGACGGCGAAGCACAGGAAGTTCGAAAGCTTCTTGCCGCTCTCGCGGGGTTGCGGGGAGGCGGGCATGTCGGGTGCTTTTGTGTTTTTAAATGCGGGCATGGCTTTATCCGTCCAGCTTGATGAATGCCGATACATATACATCGCGTCCGATTAAATCGCAAGCTTTGATTCCTCATTCCACATGAACGAAGCGCTGGTGATTGTTAATTGCAACTTCCGCCTTCACGGCCAGCGCAAAGCCGCCGTCGCCACCGGTGCGTCCCAGAGCGCGATCTCCTCGTCGCTCAGTAAGGCGAGGGTGACGGACAGTCCCTGCATGTCGAGCGAGGTGACGTAGGTTCCGACAAGCGAGCGCTCGATCGGGACGGCTATCTCCTCGATGACACGGCGGGCGCAGGCATAGGCGAGGTAGAGTTCGGCAGGCGGCGTGCCGCCGAGGCCGTTGATGAAGAGCAGCGCCCGGGCACCCGGCGTGACCGTGATGTCGGCGATGATGGTCTCGCAAAGATGCCCGATAATGGCGTCCGCGGCGGTGAAGGGCTGCCTGGCATGGCCGGGCTCACCGTGGATTCCGACGCCCATTTCCATCTCGTCGGGTCCGAGCGAAAACGTCGTGCGCTCGGTCTGCGGCACCGTCACGCCGTTCAGCGCGACCCCCATCGAGCGGATGCGGGTGTTCAACCTCTCGCCAAGCTGCTTCAATTGGGCGAGCGGCATGCCGCGTTCAGCGGCGGCACCCAGAATCTTTTCGACAATCAGCGTCCCCGCAACGCCACGCCGGCCACGGCCTTCGCCTGTTCTCGACGTCTCGATATCGTCGCTGACGACGATCATGTCGAGGCCGTGGCGGTCACCGGCCATCTCGATCGCCATTTCGAAATTCATCAGGTCGCCATCATAGTTCTTGACCACGAGCAGGCAGCCGGCGCCGGTATCGGTCTCTTCGATGGCGGCAATGATCTGGGCGGGCGTCGGCGAGGTGAAGATATGGCCGACGCAGGCGGCGTCCAGCATGCCCTGGCCAACGAAGCCAATATGCATCGGCTCGTGGCCGGCGCCGCCGCCTGATATCAGCGCCACCTTGCCTGATGTCAGTTGGCTGCGGCGGACGCATTTGCGCTCGGCCCCGAACACCACCAAGGCCTCATGGGCGCGCACAAAGCCTTCGACGCTTTCGGCGACCATGGTTTCCGCGGTGTTCATGAACTTCTTCATCAAGCCCCTCCCAAGGCCAAAAACATTACGCTACGTCAGTTCTCTCACTCTTCACTGCTCGCTCGCCCCTGATATCGCGACGATCTTCTGCACCAGATCGGAGATCGCCTCTTCCAGGAGGCGGTTTTTCCTGTCGTCGCCGAAGTCGGGCACCATCAGCGACAAGTGCCGCAATTTCTCGGAATGGCCGAGATCCGGGAGCTTGCCGGGATGGGCGGCCTGATAGGCTTCGAGAAAGCGTTCTTCTTCGGCGGCGCTGAAGTGGCAGACGCGCACGATTGTCGCGAGATGGCGTGCCGGCAGCGGTGTCGCATAAGTCGGGCTGGTGATCTGCGTGACGAAGCTGCGGTGCTTGCCCAGCGCCGTGGCCAGACGCTGGCGCGTGCCGGACGGCCTATTGTCGATGATCTGCGCCAGAATGGACTTGTAGGCGATTATGGCGTCTTCGGTGTCTTCGCGCGCCATCCTACTCTCCGGCTGCCCTTGTGCCATCGGCGTTGAGGCCTGTTATCGCCGATCTTATCGCGGGACGGCGGGCCGGCGCCACGGAAAAATTCCGGAGGCCGGCGGCAAGCAGCCCCGGGAGATAGCGGGGATCGCCGGCCATGTCGCCGCAGATGCTGACGGGCTTGCCACCGGCAAGTTTTACCGCCAGCTCGATCAGCCGGAGTACGGCGGGTGCTGCCTTGCCGGCATCGGCCTCGTTGCCGTCGCGGGCGGAGGCGACGAGGTATTGCGTGAGGTCGTTTGTGCCGAAGGAGAAGAAGGCGGCCGATCTGAAAGTGTCGAGCATAAATGCGGCCGATGGCACCTCCACCATCATGCCGATCGGCGGCATCCGGTGCGGTAGGGCGCGGCGGCCGAGCTTTTCGGCTTCCTCGCGGAACAGTTCGCGCATCCTGGCGATCTCATCGGGAAAGGTCACCATCGGCAACATCACCGAAAGCTTGCCGAAGACGGCAGCGCGCAGCAGGGCGCGGGCCTGGACGCGGGCGATTTCCGGCCGGGCAAGCAGCAGCCGGATGCCGCGCAGGCCCGGCTCGAGAGCCGGCAGGTCTTCGAGGCCGGCAAGCGGCTTGTCTCCGCCTATATCCAGCATTCTTATGATTACCGGCTTTTCGCCCGCCTGCTCCAGCACGCGGCGATAGATCGCCAGCTGGCGTTCCTCATTGGCGGCATCGGCGATCGAGGTGACTGAAAATTCCGAGCGCATCAGGCCAACGCCCGCCGTTGCCGGATCGAGCGCGTCGATCTCGGCGGGGTCGTTGATATTAATGGAGACGAGGATCGGTACGCCGTCCGCCGTGTGCAGTTCGCGGCTTTCGGTCTTGGTGTCGCCGGCTGGCGCGAGCGGCGGGATCAGCATGCCACCCGCCTTGAGAATGACGACGCCGGCGTCGCCATCGACGCCCACAGGATCGCGGTCCGCGACTGAAAAACGGCCTGTGCCGACCACCATCGGCACTGATTTTGCCCGGGCGAGCAAAGCGACGTGGCCTGCGGCGCTGCCTGCAAACAACGCAATACCACCGCCCTTCGACCAGTCATGGGCGAGGAAGCGGCTCGGCTCCATATCCTTGCCGACGAAGACCGAGCCGGGCGGGAAATCGGCGACCGGGGTGCCGGCAAGCGCCCCGAGCACGCGGTTCTTGATGTCGAGAATGTCGATGGCGCGCGCTCGCATCTGTTCCTCGTCGGCCGTTTCGAGTTCGCCGATATAGGCGTCGAGCGTGGCGACCCAGGCGAAGACGACATTCTCGTCGGCTTGCATGCGCGCGCTCGTTGCTTCCGGGATCGTCGGATCGCGCAGCACCTCGATCTGGAAATCAATGATATCGCGGCTTTCTGCATCGGCGCCCTCGGCGAGGCGCTCGAGTTCGCCGATCGAGATATCGATCGCCTTTTCAAGCGCGCCATAGCCGCCGGCAGTCTCGGGCGCGGAAGCAGCCCTCGGCTCTTCCGCGAGAAAGGCAGGGCCGAATGCGATTCCCGGGGATGCGCTCTTTGCTTTCAGCCTAAGCGGTTCTGCCATGTTTCTTATCCTCATCGAAGTTGCGCTCGATGAGGTCCTTTAGGGCACGGATCGCCTCTTCGGCGAGAATGCCGTCCGCGCGTATTCTAAGGATCGAACCTTTGCGGATTCTCGCGCCCATAATCTTGATGATGCTCTTGCCGTTCAGCCAGACGTCACTGCCGTTGACGGCGACCTCGATCGAGCAGGGGAAAGATTTGGCAAGGCGCGTGAAGGTGACGGAGGGGCGGGCATGCAGCCCGACGCCGTGCTTGACTTCCACCTCTGTCTGGCAGTTCAGGTGCAATTGATCGGGCTCCTGTTTTTCACCACGCAATCGGTTCGGCATCAGGGCGACAGTTCCTCTGCCGTGGCGACGACCTTGGCAAGCGACGCGCCCCCTGAGGCTTCGGCGGCGGCGATGACCGCGCCTTCGACGAGCGGGGCGTTGCAGATGGAGACGAGCGCCGAACGGGGAAGGCCGAGCATTTCGATCGCCATCTCACTGTTGGTCTCGGCGCCGCCGAGATCCACGAAGACGGCGACGCCGGCATCTGACCAGGCTGCCTCGATCGCCTTCAGGATGCCGCCGGCATCGGTGCCGAGATCGCCATGGACGTTGCCGCCCGACCAGGCAAGCGGCACGCAATCGCCGACCATCTGCCGCACCATGTCGGCGATGCCCCTTGCCACCAGTGGCGAGTGGGAGACGATCACGATGCCCACATTTGCTGTCTTTCCATTCATCTCGGTCCTTTCATTCATCGGGGCGGCGCTCCCCGAGATAGCGGCAGATCGCCGTTGTCAGCAGCGCGCAGCTCGACGCGCCGGGATCGACATGGCCGATCGAGCGGTCGCCGAGATAGGCGGCGCGTCCGCGCATCGCTTTCATCGCGGCTGTCCTGTCGGCGGAGCGCTCGGCTTTGCGCGCGACGTCACCGAGTGGAGACCGCTTGGCCAGCGCCGCATGGACGGGATAGAGCACGTCGAGCAGCGTCTTGTCGCCGGCGTGCGACCGCCCGCGTTTTGCCACCGCGTCAATCGCCTGTTTCAGCACCAGGGAAAAATCGGCCTTCTCCTCGCTTTTACGAAGCTCGCGGCCGATCTCGATCAGCAGCGTTCCGTAGAGCGGGCCGGCCGCACCGCCGACATTCATCACCAGCGTCAGGCCGATCTTTTCGACGGCGTCGGGGAAGGGCAGGCTGGACAGGCTTTCGCCCTCGGCGCTCACCGCCTCGCAGCCACGCCGCATATTGGTTCCGTGATCGCCATCGCCGATGGCGCGATCGAGTGCGCAGAGGTGATCGGCGTTTTCCGCGATCGTCGCGCGGCACACTTCGATCAGTTCTGCCACAAGCACCGGTTCCGCCTGCACTGCCTTCCTCCCTGACGCCCGTCTCCCGCGGGCTTTCAAACTTTACCCGGTCAGGCGAGGCTTGCCGCCACGCCGAACGCGCCGGCGACCGCGACCGCGCCGGGATCGGCGACACCCGCGAGATCCCTTTCGCCGACATAGGAGGCGCGTCCGGCTCTCGCCTTCGTCATCGTCTTCGTCGACTCCGCGCCTGATGCCGCTGCCCTTGCCGCGGCAGCGATATCGCCTGACGCGAGCGCCTGCAGGGCAGGCGAGAGTGCATCGACCATCGTCCGGTCGCCGACTCCTGCTCCTCCATAGAACGTCATCCTGTCGAGCCCGGCAAGAAGCGCTGCTGATATATCCGCTCTATCGGCCATCGCTTTTGCCGCGGCGGTGAAGAAGATCGACAGCAGCACGCCGCTCGATCCGCCCATGCTGGTGCCGAGGATGTCGCCGAGCGAGGCAAGCGTTGCCGCCGGCTTATCGAGCGGCAGCGTGTCGAGGCGGGCAAGCACGCTGCGCGCGCCTGTCGCCACCGTCGAGCCGGTATCGCCGTCGCCGACGCGGCCGTCCAGCCGGTTGAGCTCGTTTTCCTGTTCGATCAGGTGCTCGCAGAGTGCCGTGATCAGGCGTCGGTAGCGGCTGTTCTCCCCTGGTGTGGCTGCGCCGTTCAAGTGGCTCGCCGTTCTCGGCGCGGCGATAACCCTGATCTCGTGGCGTTTGACGGCCGGCATCCAGGCATGCGGCTCGACCACTGCCGTCAGCGCCGCTTCGCGCACGGCATCCAGCCGGATCAGCGACAGCGAGAAGCCGTTCATGTTGAGCGCGGTCATCATCGGCGCCGGGCCGACGATCAGCCTGATGTGGCGGCCAAGCGGCGAGGACAGCACTGTCTTGGCGATGACGGTCATTTCGAGCGGCGGCACGGCGCCGAGATTGTTGAGGAGGAGGGCGTGGTCTGCCCCTTCGCGCAAAGCCGGGGTCAGGCGCGCCGCCATGGTGGCGACAATATCGGCGACCGGCTGCAGCGCGATGCGCTCGGCGCCGGGTTCGCCATGGATGCCGAGGCCGAGTTCGCCTTCTTCAGCGCCGAGGCGATCCTCATGCGCCTGGCCGGGCACGCTGCAGGTCGAGAGCGACATGCCGAGCGAGACGATATCGCCGGCAGCAGCCGAGGCGTGGGCCGCGACCGTCTTCAGCTCCTCGCCTCTTTCGGCGTGATAGCCCGCGATCTTGTGGACGAACAGCGTGCCGGCGACGCCGCGCGGCTGGTTGATGCCGGGGATGGCGATGTCATCGGCGACGATAACCATTTCGACGTCGAAGCCCTCGGCGCGCGCCTTTTCGGCGGCAAGGCCGAAATTCAGGCGGTCGCCGGTATAGTTCTTGACGATCAGCAGGGCGCCTTTCGGGCCGGTCACGGCGCGGATCGCCGTCAGCACCGCATCGACGCTCGGCGAGGCGAAGATCTCCCCGGAGACGGCCGCCGTCAGCATGCCCTTACCGACGAAGCCGGCATGGGAGGGTTCATGGCCGGCGCCGCCGCCCGAGATGATTGCGACCTCTGACTTGTCCCAGTCCGCACGCAGGATCACCTTGATGTCGGGAAAGCTGTCGAGACGGGCGAGACGGCCGCTGCTCGTCGTCAGAAGCAGGCCGTCCAGAGCTTCGGTGACGATCGTTTCCCTGCGGTTGAAGAAGTGTTTCATCGGTTGAGACCCGTCCGTTTGTTTTTCATGCCATCATCATTTTGTTTGCCGGTCACGACAGGCGCTGTCCAGCCGCATCGAAATAAAGCGGATCGCGCAGCGTCAGGCTGATGCGGTCGCCCGGCGCGATCGCCAGATATGGATCCGCGAGTGTGACGAGTTTGTGATCCCGCGCAGGCTGCTTGGGATCGGCCACCCGGATATGCAGATGGTTCTGGTCGCCGAGATGCTCGATCCAGTCGACCTCGGCATTGGCATCCTTGCCGACGACGATATCGAGATGTTCGGTGCGGGCGCCGACGGTTTTTGTGCCGAATGGCGGACGGCCGCCCGGCAGCAGATCCGCCGGCAGAAGGTTGATGTGCGGCTGGCCGAGGCGGGCGGCGACATGCAGGTTGGCGGGATTGCCATAGATTTCGCGCGGCGTTCCCACCTGCATCAGCCGGCCCTCGGCGACGATGCCGATGCGATCGGCCATGGTCATGGCTTCCACCTGGTCGTGGGTGACATAGAGCAGCGTCGAACCGAGGTCCTTCTGGATGCGCTTCAACTCTAGGCGCAGTTCGGCGCGCAGCTTGGCGTCGAGCGAGGACAGCGGTTCGTCCATCAGATAGATCGCCGGCCGGCGCACCAGCGCCCGGCCAATCGCGACGCGCTGCATCTCGCCGCCGGAGAGCCTGGTCGAGCGGTTTTCGAGCTTGTGGTCGATGCGGACCATGCGCGCGACCTCGCGCACGCGCCGATCGATCTCCTCCGCACTCAGCTTGCGCACCGGCGCTTTCAGCGGGAAGGCGAGGTTCTCGTAAACCGTCATGTGCGGGTAGAGCGAATATTGCTGGAAGACGAAGGCGACGTCGCGCCCGGCCGGCGCTTCGGCCGCGACATTGCGGCCGCCGATCTCGATGCGGCCGCTGTCGGGCCTTTCGAGGCCGGCGATCAGCCTGAGCGTCGTGGTCTTGCCGGCGCCTGTGGGACCGAGCAGCACGACGAACTCGCCGTCGCGTATAAAAAGATCGAGCCCATCAAGAGCCTGGGTGTCGCCGAAGCGCTTGCTGAGATTTCTGAGGACGACATCAGCCATGCCGGGTCTCCTTATAGAGCTGGGATGGCACCGCGCGGCCCGAGACGCAGTCGAAGAGCGCGAGGTTTGCCGGATTGAATTCGAGGCCGACGGTCTCGCCGATCCGGAAACTGCGACTGGCGGGAACGCGGGCCTTGATCAGACCGCCCGGGGTTTCCACGGCAACAACCTGGTTGGTGCCGAGATATTCGCTGCCATAGACGGCGCCGCGAAGGGGCGAGGCGTCGCTGAAGCGGATATGCTCGGGCCTGACACCGAGCGCCAGTTCGCTTTCTGCCATGTCCTGATGAATCTCGGGAACGGCGACATTGACGCCGTCGAGCAGGATGGATGTGTCGCCGCTCTTCAGGCCGGAGGTGAAGCGCATGAAGTTCATCGGCGGCGAGCCGATGAAATCGGCGACATACATGGTCGCCGGCTTGGCATAGATCTCCTGCGGCGTGCCGAACTGCTCGATGACGCCATGGTTCATTACGGCGATCTTATCGGCCATCGCCATCGCCTCGTGCTGGTCGTGGGTCACGTAGACGGTGGTGGCATGGATGCGGTTGTGCAACTCGCGGAGCTCGTGAACCATGATCTCGCGGAACTCGGCATCAAGCGTGCCGAGCGGCTCGTCCATCAGGAAGCATTTCGGGCGGCGGACGATGGCGCGGCCGAGCGCCACGCGCTGCCGATCGCCGCCGGCAAGGCCCGAGACCGAGCGGTCGAGAATATGATCGATCTGCAGCAGGCGGGCGGTCTCTTCGACGCGCTGACGGATCTCGGCCTTGGGCATGCCCTGCGACAGCAGCGAGAAGCCGATGTTTTTGCGTACATTCATATGCGGGTAGAGCGCAAAGAGCTGGAAGACGAAGGCGCTGTCGCGGGCGCTGGCGCGGTTGAAGGTGACGTCCTCGCCGTCGAGATGAATCTTGCCGCTCGAGGGCAACTCGAGGCCGGCGATCATGCGAAGCGTCGTCGTCTTGCCGCAGCCGGAAGGCCCGAGCAGCGCCAGGAATTCGCCGTCATGGACGCTGAAGGTCGAATTCTCAACGGCGACGAAGTTGCCGAATTCCTTGCGGAGATTTTCGATCCGGATGTCCGCCATGGTTTACTCCGGGAATTTCGAGACGATGATGAACATGACGGTGCCGATCAGCAGGGTCACCAGCGAATAGGTGTAGAGCACTAGCAGGAAGGGCTGGAACAGCATGAGGAAGCCGAGCCCGATCAGCACGGTGGCGATATTCTCCATCGGACCGCGGCGCAGCAAGAATGGCCGTTTCGGGCGGGCAGGGGTGCGGGTGCGTGTCTCGATCAGGTGGCTCATTTGCGGACGGCTCCGAAGGTGATGCCGCGCAGCAGCTGCTTGCGCAGGAGAATAGTGAAGACGAGGATCGGGATCAGGAAGATCGTCGTGCCGGCGGCGACCGCCGGCCAGTCCTGCCCGCCTTCGCCGATGATCGTCGGGATGAAAGGCGGCGCGGTCTGGGCCTCGCCCGAGGTCAGAAGGGCGGCGAAGGCATATTCGTTCCAGGCGAAGATCAGGCAGAAGATCGCAGTCGCGGCAATGCCGGTGGTCGCCTGCGGCAACACGACCTTGCGGAAGGCTTGCAGCCTCGTATAGCCGTCGATCATCGCCGCCTCCTCGTATTCGCGCGGGATCTCGTCGATGAAGCCCTTGAGCAGCCAGACGGCGAGCGAGACGTTGACGGCGGTATAGAGCAGGATCATGCCGAGCGCCGTGTCCGACAGGCCGAGCTCGCGATACATCAGGTAGATCGGGATGGCGACGGCGATCGGCGGCATCATGCGCGTCGACAGGATGAAGAACAGCAGGTCGTCGGCGAGCGGCACCCTGAAGCGGGAGAAGCCGTAGGCGGCGAGCGTCCCGAGGAAGACCGCCAGGAAGGTGGAGCCGAAGGCGATGACAAGCGAGTTGACGAAGCGCGGCAGGAAGTTCGACGGGCCCGCGATCACCATGTTGCGCTTGCGGGTTACCTCATCACAGGTGCCGACCGGCGCCGGCAGCGAGGCGATATAATCGGGCGTCTGCCGGGTGCGCGTGGTGAAGAGATTGCAATAGCCCTCGAGCGACGGCGTGAAGACTATCTTCGGGGGATAGCTGATCGAATCCGGCGGCGATTTGATGCTGGTCAGGAAGATCCAGACGAGCGGGATGAGGGTGACTAGCGCATAGAGGACGACGATCGTGCCGGCGATGCGCTTGCTGTTGAGGCTCGGCTCTACGACCGAATGGGCTGTATTGGCGGCGCTCATCTTTGCTTCACCTTGTTCAATGCCTTGACGTAGATATTGGCGAGGCCGAACACCGCGACGAAGAGGACGATGGCGAAGGCCGAGGCCCGGCCGGTCGCCCAGCTTTCGAACGCGGCGCGTTTCAGCGTTATCGAGGCGACCTCGGTGACCGAGCCCGGTCCGCCGCCGGTCAGCAGCGTCACCATGTCGAACATCTTGAAATTCTCGATGCCGCGGAAAAGCACCGCGAGCATGATGAAGGGCAGGGCCATCGGCACGGTGATCGACCAGAACTGACGCCAGGGCGATGCACGATCGACCTCGGCCGCCTCGTAGATATAGTCGGGGATCGAGCGCAGTCCGGCGAGGCAGATCAGCATCACATAAGGCGTCCACATCCAGGTATCGACGATGATGATCGCCCAGGGCGCCAGAGAGACATTGCCGAGCATCTGGACATCGGATGTCGGAATGCCCGACACCAGCGAGACGGCATAGGCGAAGAGGCCGATCTGCGGCTCGTAGAGAAAGCGCCAGAAGTTGCCGACCACGGCGGGCGACAGCATCATCGGGATCAGGATAATCGTCGTCCAGAAGGCATGGCCGCGAAACTTGCGGTCGATCAGGTAGGCGAGCGCAAAACCGATCACCGTCTGCAGCAGGATCGTCCAGAAGACGAAATGGGCGGTGGTCTGCATCGCCTGCCATATATCGGGATCGTTGAGAACGCGTTCGTAATTTCCAAGGCCGACGCCCAGGACCGGCGCATTCGGCCGGTTGGCGCGGTAATTGGTAAAGGAGAGATAGACCGCCCAGATGAGCGGGAAGATGTTGATCGCCAGGAGCAGGGTGATGGCAGGCGCGATGAACAGCCAGGCGATCGCCCTGTCGGAGAGGCCGCGGACGCGCCGGGCGAATGAGGCGGGCGTTGCCCTTGCTGTCGCGTCGGCGGCTTTCTCGACGATGGAGGGATGGGAAATGGTCAAGTTTTCACCCGGTCTTTTCGGATATGAAAGATCCGGCGGCCCGGCTCGTCTGCCGATCCGGGCCGCCATCCTGGCAAGGATGGCGTGCAGAGGGATGCCGCCAGTCCCGTTGGGCACTAGATCTTGCCGTCGTCCTTGAAGACGTCGCTCCAGTCCTTAACCAGGCCGTCGAGCGCTTCCTTGGCGGTGCCGTTGCCGGCGACGACGTAGTTATGGACGCGCTTCTGCATGGCCTGCAGCAGCGAGGCATAGCTTGGCTCGGCCCAGAAGTCCTTGACGATCGCCATCGAGTCCAGGAAGGCCTGGGCATAGGGCTGGCTCTTGGCGAAATCAGGTGCGTTGACGACCGAATTCAGGCAGGAGAAGCCGCCGAGTTCCCACCACTTGGCTTGCACTTCGGGCTGCGCGAACCATTTGATGTAACTCAGGGCGGCGTCGCGCTTGTCGGAATAGGAAACCACCGAGATGCCCTGACCGCCGAGCTGGGCGAAATGCGCCTTCTCCGCCGGATTGGGGAAGAAGCCGATCCTGTCGCCGCCGACCTTCTCGTCCTTGTAGAGGCCGGGCCAGGTGAAGGCGAAGTTCATCTGCATGGCGACCTGGCCGGATTTGAAGGCGTCGGCGGATTCGACCATGTAGACGTTGGAGCTGCCGGGCGGCGTGCAGCAGTCATAGAGCGACTTGTAGAATTCGAGGCCCTTGACCGCGTCGTCCGAGTTGACGAAGCCTTCCATCTCGTAGGGCTTCTTCGGGTTGTCGTACTGGAAGCCCCAGTCGTAAAGGACGTTGGTGACGCCCATGGTGATGCCTTCGGAGCCGCGCTCGGTATAGATCGAGGCGCCATAGACGGTCTTGCCGTCGATCTCACGCTTCTGGAAGAACTCGGCGATCTGTTTCAGCTCATCATAGGTCTTCGGAGCTGCGAGATCGTGGCCGTATTTCGCCTTGAACTCCTTCTGGAGTTCCGGCTTTTCGAACCAGTCCTTGCGGTAGGTCCAGCCGACGACGTCGCCCATGGCGGGCAGCGCCCAATAGTTCGGCGTGTTCTTCGGCCATTCCGAGTAGCCGACAACAGTCGCCGGCACGAAGTCATCCATCTTGATGCCTTCCTTGGCGAAGAAGTCGTTCAGCTTGACGTAATGGCCGTTCTCGGCCGAGCCGCCGATCCACTGGCTGTCGCCGATGATGAGGTCACAGAGTTTGCCGTGAGAATTCAGCTCGTTGAGGAAGCGATCGGCGTAGCTCGTCCAGGGAACGAACTCGAACTTCATCTGCGTGCCTGTCTTGGCGGTGAAGTCCTTCGAGAGCTCAACGAGTGCATTGGCAGGGTCCCATGCGGCCCAGCACAGCGTAAGTTCATCGGCTTTGGCGAGATCGGGCAATGCCGACGACATGACGAACGCCGTGGCCAGCCCCAAAAGGGCTTTCGATGTTTTCTGCATAAGTTCCTCCCAGAACCAAGACCGGCTTCCCACCGGCGTCGCATGTTCACCCGTTTCAGAGAATGCTCACATGAACTCCTCAATCATCATGTTTAGCAATGTGTTTAGTAATAGCGCATTTTATAAACATTGCAAGTGATATTAGTTACTGCGGCGCACAGGTGCTGCCGGCCGGGTTTCGGCCGATCTCCTGGCAACTCGTGAAAATTTCCCGTGCAGGCGTACCGATACCACGAAATCCGGCCTCGCTGGCGGATGGACCGCAGGGTATGGACCTCAACGCCGCTCCTGTTTTCCCGGGAGCGGTTCAAACTTGGCCTCGCCTCCGGTGAGGCCTTCTTCTTTTGTCCATGCCGGCCGTCTCGGGAAATTCCGGTGCAGTGCGAGATTTAGCCTTTCGGGCCTGATGCAACAGGCGTATTCAGCCAGGGCGTGGTTCAACCGCGCTCCCCTCGCTGCATATCTCCGATCGGCTTCCTCCCGCTTCCCTGCCGCGTCATCCGGAATTTTCATTGGCGGATCCATGACCACGGCAGAGACGAGCGAGCAGGGACAAGAGGCGGCAAACGACCGCCAGGCGAAGATCGTGGCTCTGGTCGTTGCCGTTTCCTTCTTCATGCAGATCCTTGACGGCACGATCGTCGCCACCTCGCTGCCGCAGATGGCGGCAAGCTTCGGCGTGCAGCCGGTGTCGATGAGCATCGGCATCACCGTCTACATGCTGACGATGGCGGCCTTCATTCCGCTGTCGGGCTGGCTCGGCGATCGTTTCGGCGCGCGCCGCGTCTTCCTGGTGTCGATCGGCGTCTTCACCGGCGCCTCGCTGTTCTGCGGGCTCTCCGGCAGCCTCACAGAATTCGTGCTGTGGCGGGCGCTGCAGGGGGCAGGGAGCGCGCTGATGACGCCGGTCGGGCGCATCATCGTGCTGAAGAATGCCCGCAAATCCGAACTCGTCCAGGCGATTGCGCTCATCACTTGGCCGGCGCTGACGGCGCCCGTGGTCGGCCCTGTGCTCGGGGGCTTCATCACCACCTATGCCAGCTGGCACTGGAACTTCCTGATCAATATTCCGACCGGCATCGTCGGCATGGGGCTGGTGCTGCGCTTCGTGCCCGAACAGCGGGAGGCCGATCCCGGCCGGCTGGATATTCTTGGCTTTGTCCTGAGCGCGGCCGGATTGACCCTGCTGCTCGCGGCCTTGGAGCTTTCGGTCAAATGGGAAGGCGGGATTTGGCCGGTCATCTCCATGCTGGCGGCCGGCGTCCTATTATCGGTTATGGCGACGCGGCATTTCCTTGCCGTCGACAATCCGCTGCTCGATCTCTCGGCTTTCCGCGTCCAGACCTTTTCGATGTCGACGCTCTCGGCGGGCACGGCTTGCCGAACGGCCATCAATGCGACGCCTTTCCTGCTGCCTCTCTTGTTCCAGCTCGGCTTCGGACTGAGCTCGATTGCCGCCGGCGCCTATCTGCTCGTGTATTTTCTCGGCAATTTCAGCATGAAGGCGGTGACGACACCGCTCTTGCGCTTCTTTGGCTTCCGCACCGTTCTCGGGCTCAATGGACTGATTGCCGCGCTTTCGATCGTTGCTTGCGGTTTCCTGACCCCGGAGACGCCGCCGTTTTTCATCCATGCGCTGCTCTTTCTCGCCGGCCTCTCGCGGTCGATGGAATTCACGGCGCTGAACACGCTCGCCTTTGCCGATATCGGCCCGGCGCAGCGAAGCTCGGCCTCGACGCTGTCGAGCATGCTGCAGCAGATGTCGATGCTGCTCGGCGTTGCGGTGGCAGCCGCCGTGCTCAATATTTCCTCTGCTCTCAGAGGTGCTGACAATCCCGTCATGGCCGATTTCCGATGGGCCTTCGTCGTGGTCGGCGCAATCGGCATCGTCTCGTCGCTGCGCTTTCTGCAATTGCCGAAGGAGGCGGGCGCCGAAGTTTCCGGCCATCGGAAATTCCGGAAGCGCTAACGTCGCCTGCGACAAGAGCGAGCGATGAGCGATGTTTACCTCAGGCGGTCAATGCAATACGACAGTGCTCATGCCGACGACTCGGACGCTTGCGGGCGGTCGTTGCTTAGAGAGAACGCCGGGAGACGGAATGAGCAATTCTAGCGGCGATGCGGATGCCCTGATCCACATCCTCTATATCGACGACGACGAGGGGCTCGCGCTCCTGATGCAGAAAAACCTTGCGCGCTGCGGCTTTTCGGTCGAGTGGGCGCAGAGTGGTGCTGCCGGCCTGGCGCGGATCGCCGAAGGCGGCATCGATGCGGTCGTGCTCGATCATCTCCTGAGCGGCGAGACCGGACTCGACATTCTGCCCTGCATCACATCCGTGCCGGATCATCCGCCGGTCATCTATGCAACGGGGTCGGACGACACCAGCATTGCGGTCGCGGCGCTGAAGGCGGGTGCCGATGACTACATGCTGAAGGGGATTTCGGCCGATTATTTCGACCTGCTCGCCGCCGCCCTCGAACAGGCGCTGGAGCGGGCCCGCTTCCGCCGCGAGACGGCGCAGGCGCAGGAGGTGATCCGCCAGCAGCGCGACCATGCCGAAATGCTGCTTGCCGAAGTCAACCACCGCATCGCCAACAGCCTCGGCCTCGTCGGCGCGCTGATCCGCATGCAATCCTCGATGACCCAGGACCAGGTGGCGATCGATGCGCTGCACGAGACGCAGATGCGCATCAACGCGATCGCGAGCGTCCACCGCCGGCTCTACACCAACCGGCAGGTCGGCTCGGTGCAGGTCGATGAATATCTGGACAGCCTGCTGACCGAGCTTGAAGCTTCGATGCGCGACGACAAGCGGCCGCACCGTATCGTGCTGACCGCAAAACCGGTCAATCTGGCGACCGACAAGGTGATCACGCTCGGGTTGATCGTCAGTGAACTCGTCACCAATGCTTTCAAATATGCCTATCCCGACGGCGTCTCAGGCGAGATCCGCGTTGTTGTCGATCAGATCGACGGCGAATTGCGCCTGATCGTCGAAGATGACGGAGCGGGGTTTGCGCCAGAGAACTCGGCGAGGGGAACGGGCCTCGGCACACGGATTTTGACGGCGATGGCCGCGAGCTTGAAATCGGATTTCGCTTACGATCCCGGGCATGATGGGACGAGGGCGATGCTGGTGTTTTCGTTGCATGAGGAGAAGTAGATAGAGGTGGAAGGTCACGATGAAGGGTGTGTGCCTGCGGCCCTCTCATCTGGCTGCCGGCACCGACGACCGGGGTCGAGCCACGGGTCTCGACCCGTCCTTCGGCCCCCCTCTGGGGAGAAGAGATTGGCGGCAACGTCTCGACTCCCTCTTCTCCCCAACGGGGAAGGTGCCTGTAGGGCGGATGAGGGTGCCGCAGGCACACCTTGCCCTATTTTTACTAGAGCTTACCGGCATAACGTCATCGAACCTAACGCGGCGGGAGGAAAGCATGACAACGATCCGCACACCTCGCGAAGTCTACGATTTCTGGTTCGTTCGATGTGGCCGCGACCTATGGTTTCGCCCCCCGCGGGAACTCGATGTCGAGATCCGGGATGTTTTCCGCGATACGCATCTGGCGCTTGCCGCGGGCGTCGGCGATGAATGGCGGGCCGATCCGGTGAGCCGGCTGGCGGCCGTCATCGTGCTCGATCAGTTTCCCCGCAACATCTATCGCGGCACGGGGCTTGCCGTTGCTACCGACGGGCTTGCCCTTCGGGAAGCCAAGCTTGCGCTTGCGGCCGGTGCCGACCAGGCGGTTGAACATGCTTGCCGGACCTTCTTCTACCTGCCCTTCGAACACGCCGAGAACCTCGACGAGCAGGACTGTTCGGTGGCCCTGTTCACCGCGCTCGGTGACGAGGAATATCTCGATTATGCGATCCGTCACCGCGAGGTAATCGCCGCCTACGGGCGCTTTCCTCACCGCAATGCCATGCTCGGGCGGGAATCGACGGCAGCAGAACTCGACTATCTCTCCAAGCCCGATGCAGGGTTCTGAGCTGTTTGGACGAATTAGCGCGGCATGGACAAGCTCGGTGGGCAGGGCGCTTTAGGCATCTCCCGCCTTTCTGTCGCCTTTCTTTGCGATGAAAAGCGAGCATTCAATTTCGATGACAACCTTTTCGGAGGCTTTTTTGCGGCTGAGATCCATCCTGCTTCGCACCATTCTTCTCGTGACGCTGGCGCTCGCCGGTGCGCATTTCGAGAGCGCAGCAGCCTTCGCGCAGGAACCGCAGCCGCAGGGGGCAGCAGCAGAGGCGTCGCTTGTCGATACGCCTTCCGCCCAGGCGGCGAAGGAGATCGAGAAGGCGAAGGTCCAGCTTGGCTCACTTCAGGACAGCGTCAAGGCGAACGCCGATAATGACGATGCGCTGGTCGGGCTTGCAACCAAGGCCGACGAGCTCAGCCGCGCCGTCATCACCATATCGGTCAACCTGAGGCCGCGTTTCGACCAGATCAAGAACCGGCTGGCCGAGATCGGCGAGCCCCCGAAGGATGGGCAGCCTCCCGAGGCGCAGATCGTCACGGACGAGCGGAATGCGCTCGCCGCCGAGCGCGCGCAAATCAACGCGGTGACGGGCGATGCGGAAAACCTGTCGATCGCGGTGACGAAGCTCATGAACGAGATCATCGAGATGCGGCGGCAGCTGTTTGCCGATACGCTCTTCAAGCGCACCGAAATCTCGGTCTCCGTCCTCGACGATGCGGCGACTGCCTTCGTGCGGGAGACTGGCGAATTTGCCACGGCGCTGTCGAGCTGGGCCACTTTCGTCTGGAAGTTCAAGCGCTTCCCGCTTTTTGCGGCGATCTTCCTGTCGCTCGCTTCGGCACTCATTCTGCTTTCCGGCAGCTACCGGCTGTTCGGCTCATATCTGCGCCGGGACGAGGCTGTCGAGAACCCGTCCTATATCGGCCGGCTGTCGATCGCCTTCTGGTCGACGCTGATCCGCACCCTGGCGCTCTCGGTGCTGCTCGTCACGTCCTTCTTCTTCCTGAACAGTTTCAACGTGCTGCGGCCGGATATCGCGCCCGTCATCGGCGCTCTGTTCGGGACGATCGGGCTGGTCTATTTCGTCGGCCGCTTCGTCAATGCTATCTTCGCGCCGCACGAACCGCGCTGGCGGTTGGTCAAGCTTTCCAACCTGGGCGCGCGCTCAATCGGTTATTGCCTGCTGGCGATGGCAGTCATCAACGGACTCGACTATCTCTTCAGCAGCATCGGCGAAGCGATGGGCTCGCCGCTGGTGCTGACCGTGGTCAGAAGCCTGGTCGCCGCGCTCATCATCGGCATCATCCTGATCGTAGCCTCCTTCGGCAAGCCGATGTTGGCGAGGAACGGTGATCCCGACGCGCCGGGCCGACATTGGCCGCGCGGCATGGCAATCATCCTACGCGTCGTCGGCACTGCCCTGATCGTTTCAGCGCTCGCGGGTTATGTGGGGCTGGCGCGTTTCGTCGCCACACAGCTCATCATCACCGGCGCAGTCGTTGCCACCATGTATGTCGGTCTGCTCTCCGGCAAGGCGATATCTCGGCAGGAGAGCTTCGGCGATACTTTCTTCGCGCGCTTCCTGACACGCCGTTTCAACCTCGGACCCGTGGCGATTGATCAGGTTGGCCTGCTCGTCGGCCTTGCCATCTATGCGGTGGCGCTGCTCGTCGGCATTCCTCTTATCCTGCTGCTTTGGGGCTTCCATGTGCAGGACCTGCAGCTGATCGCCTACCGGCTGTTCACCGAGGTCAAGCTCGGCGGCATCAGCATTTCGCTGCTCGGCATCTGCACCGGCATCTTGCTGTTTGCCGGCGTCTACCTGCTAACTCGCTGGCTGCAGCGCTGGCTCGACGGCAATGTGATGGCTCGAAGCCATGTCGATCTTGGCGTACGCAATTCGGTGAAGACAGGCATCGGCTATCTCGGCGTCGGCATTGCGGCGATCATCGGCGTCTCCGCCGCCGGCATCGATCTGTCGAGCTTCGCGCTCGTCGCCTCCGCGCTTTCGGTCGGTATCGGTTTCGGCCTGCAGAACATCGTCTCCAACTTCGTGTCAGGCCTGATCCTGCTGGTCGAGCGGCCGTTCAAGGTCGGCGATCACGTCGTCTCCGGCACGGCCGAAGGGATCGTCAAGCGCATTTCGGTGCGCGCTACCGAGATCGAGACTTTCCGCAAGCAGGCGATCATCGTGCCGAATTCGGAACTGATCAACGGCCTCGTCGGCAACTGGACGCACCGCAACAAGATCGGTCGCTCGGAAATCCCGGTTTCCGTCAGCTACGACGCCGATCCGCAAAAGGTCATGGATATTCTCTTAGAGTTGACGGCGAAGATACCGCTCGTCATGCGCAATCCCGAGCCGCATGTCGAATTCCTGCGCTTCGGCCCCTATTCGCTCGATTTCGAGCTTCGCTTCTTCCTCGCCGACATGGGCGACGGCCTGACGGTGCGCAACAATCTCAGGATCGATATCCTCAAGCGCTTCAAGGCGGAAGGCATAGAAATTCCGCTGCCACAGAGCGACCTTACCATCCATCGGGAGGCTGCCTCCGTCCTTCCCCATGCGGTTAAGGAACATGCGGACGGCCATGAGAATTCCGAGAATAGACCAGTGGAGGAAGAAGTGCGGCCGGTGCGCCAGCTGCGCGGGCGCGCAGCGGAGAGCTGAACAGCTTATTCAGCCATCATTCACAGGTCTATGTGCATGATCCCTTCCATCGGGATCGCTGCCGAGGGCAGCACCGATCTTTCGAGGGGAGGGCGCGTTGGCGCCGCCGCACATGATGGCAAGATTTGCCGCCGTTCTGCTTGTCCCGCTGCTTGCCGCGCCCGCGGTCAATGCCGCATCCATCACGAATACCGATCCTGCCGCCGTGGTGCTCGTCATCACCGAGGGTGGACAGCGCGTCGAAGTCGTGGTCGATGCCGGCGCTTCCGAAAGTCTCTGTTCCTCCGGCTGCTTCATGACCACACCCGACGGCGACCGGATCGGGCTCGATGGCGGCGAGACGATCGACATCGTCAAAGGCTCGGCGGTCATCAAGTAGGATTGCGGACCTGTCAGGCTGGACGGCTCAGACGCGCTTGCCGTCCGCATCCAGGACCTTCTCGCCGTCTTCCTTGGTGAAGGCACCCTCGTGCGTCTCCGGCAGGATTTCCAGGACCACCTCGGACGGTCGCGACAGGCGCGTGCCGAGCGGCGTGATGACGAAGGGCCGGTTGATCAGGATCGGCTGCGCCAGCATGACGTCGAGAAGCTGGTCATCTGTCAGATCAGGATTGTCGAGGCCGAGTTCCTTATAAGGCGTATCTTTCTCGCGAAGGGCCTGGCGCACGGTGAGACCGGCATCGGCGATCATTCTCGCCAGCTCCTCACGCGATGGCGGGTTGTTCCCATAGTCGATGATATCAGGCTCGATGCCGGCATTGCGGATCATTGCCAGCGTGTTGCGCGAGGTGCCGCAGCCGGGATTATGGTAGATGGTGACGTTCATAGCTTCGCCTCTGATGGCAGGCTCGATGAGGATGTCTCGGCTGACTGCAGCAGCCAGGTGAACAGAAAAAGAGCGACGGCCGCGCCCAGGATTTCAGCGATCCAGAAACCCGGAAGATCGACCGGGCGAATGCCAGAGAATGTGTCGGTCAGTGAGCGGGCGAACGCAACGGCCGGATTGGCGAATGACGTCGAGGCGGTGAACCAGTAGGCGGCGGTGATGTAAAGACCGACCAGCCATGGCACCGCCTTCTGCTCGAACTTGATGCCGGCGAGAATGACCGCGACCAGGCCGAAGGTCGCCAGACCTTCGGAAAACCACTGCGCGCCGCCGGTCCGGACCTTGCTCGATATTTCCAGAAGGGGGAGCGCAAACATCAGATGAGCGGCGATCGTCCCTGCGATGCCGCCGGCGATCTGCGCGAGCACATAGCCGCCCAGATCACGTCTCGGCAGCGAACGCGACATGGCGAAGACCAGCGAGACGGCCGGATTGAAATGTGCGCCGGAGATCGGTCCAAGGGTGGTAATCAGAACCACCAGGATCGCGCCGGTCGCAAGCGTGTTGCCGAGGAGAGCGAGGCCGATATCGTCAGTCAGCGATGTCGCCATGATGCCGGAGCCGACGACGGTTGCGACAAGCATTGCAGTGCCGAGCGCCTCTGCGACCAGCCGGCGTGATAGATCGAACGGCGCCATCAGCCGTCCCTCGCCGGTTTCGCGGTCGTGCCTTCCATACCGCCGATCTGGCGCAGGTGCTGCTCCAGTGCCAACTTGTCGATCGACGACAGCGGCAGGCTGAGGAAGGCAATGATCCGGTTCTTGAGGAAGCGGGCGGCCTGTGCGAAGGCGCGGGCTTTCTCGACCTCGCTGCCCTCGACGGCGGCCGGATCCTCGACGCCCCAGTGAGCGGTCATCGGATGGCCGATCCAGACAGGGCAGGCTTCGCCGTGGGCGGTGTCGCAGACGGTGAAGATGAAATCCATCTCCGGTGCGTCGGGCTTGGCGAACTCGTCCCAGCTCTTCGAGCGGAAGCCGGTCGAGGGATAACCCAGTGCCGCAAGCTCCTTCAACGCCAGGGGATTGACCTCGCCCTTCGGATGGCTGCCGGCGGAATAGGCCCTGAATCGGCCCTTGCCTTCGGTCTCGAGGATGGATTCGGCCAGGATTGAGCGGGACGAATTGGCGGTGCAAAGAAAGAGCACGTTGTAAACACGGTCAGCGGTCATTGCAGTTCCTCCTTGATTGCAGACGCACAGCATGTGGCGATGGCGACGGCGGGCGCGCAGATTTGCGTGTTTCCGCCGCAACAGTCCTCCATCAGGAAACGGATCAGGCCGCCGAGCGCTTCGTAGTTGGCGGTGTAGATGATGGAGCGGGATTCCCGCTGCTGGGTTATCAGGCCAGCTCGCTCCAGCTCCTTCAGGTGGAAGGAGACGTTGGACGGCGAAACATCCGCTTTTTCGGCGATGATGCCCGCTGCCAATCCCTCCGGACCCGATACGACAAGCATGCGAATGATATGAAGGCGCGTTTCCTGCGAAAGCGCGCCGAAGGCGGCGAGGGCTTGACGTTGATCCATATTTCAATAATCCTTGAATAATTGAAACGAGGATTAGCGCAAATGAACGCGATCGACAACCCGAAAGTTCATGCTGACGACATCAATCTCGGCCTGTTGCTCACTGCGCTCGCCGGCGACAAGGACGCGCCACTGGTTTTCTATTACGACGGCCGGCCGAGAAGCCGGGATATCATATCACCGAGGTCAAGGCAGGCCAATTCTCGGGCCTCGATTGCGGCGCCAATCCCGAGGCATGGACTGAGATGTTCATTCAGCTGTTAGATATCGAGGAAGGCGACCGCACTCACCTGCCGGCCGGCAAGTTTTACTCCATCATCCGCAAGGTGACGGAGCATGTTGAACTCGACGGTTCAGCCAAATTGACCTTCGAGGTCAGCGACGGCGTGGGGCCGATGCAGCTTTATTGCGCGGCGATGCCGGTTTCGCGGGCCGGCGCAGTGCATGTCGAGTTGTCGCCGCGGCCGGCAAGCTGTAAGCCGCGCGACCGCTGGCTGGCCGAAGAAAACAAGAAAACGACGGCTTGCTGCGGACCGCCAGCCGCAGGGAGCGGTTGCTGCGCATAAATGCATGAGACTTCGCGCGGGCGATGTGAAGATTTCATGACTGAGCGCCGGCATGTAGATGGAACTCGCCGATTTAATGTCGTCGTCGTCCGCTTCACCGTGTGGTACGTTGGGAATTGCTGCAGAAGATCGAGGCGCGCTTCCTGCGTTCGCTGGGTTTGCCGTCAGTGTCTGATTGATGCCTGCCTATCCCACCATCTGAGCACCCGCATCGCCCGCAGTGTGATCCAGCGCGACGGCTGGCCTTGAGCCTCGTTGACATGGAACCAGACGCGCCCGGGCAAGGTCCAGTCCAGCAGCCATCGGCCGTCGTTCGAGCGCCTTGAGCGAAGGTGGCCGATCGCCTCGCCGAGACGTGAATCGGGATCGGCGCCGGTCAACATGGCGCTTGAGCGGAAATAATCGAGCGCACGCAGGGTGTCGTAGCGCCAGCGATTGGGGTGGAGGAAGCGCAGGAAGCGTTCGTCCGCCGGTTCGCCGGTGCCGAGGCGGCGGAAGAGATTGCGTTCGAGCAGGAATTTCTCGCCGGTGCTGCGCGCCGCGCGGGACTGGGGCGTGCCGCCCGTGGATCTTTCGAATTGGAGCAAGCCTTCCAGCACATTGATCGTGCTGGCGAAAGAGGAGCGAAGGGAACCGCGGGCTCGTTCGCAGTTCCAGCCGCCGTCGTCGAGGCGCTCGTCGGTGAGCCTCTCCACGATGCGGGAGACGTCGATGCCGAAATAGGCCCCGTCTGCGACGGTCCGGCCGTTGATGCATTCCTCGACTTCACCCTCCCAGTAAGGCTGGCCGCCTTCTTCCCAGTGGGCGCTGGCACCGAGCGATGCGACTGTGCGTCTGGCGCGTTCCGATGACGGGTCGAGGCCGAACTCTCGCAGTTGCGACAGCGAAAATGTCGTGGCCGTCCAGGGCTGGCCGTGCTCGCGCCACTCACGAGGATCGAAATCGGCCGGTTGAAAAGCGCCGCCTGCCCATTGTCCATCGTCGTCCTGAAAGGAGAGGAGCTTTGCGCCCCAGCCTTCGGTCTCCACTTTGGCTCGCTCTGCCATCCATTCCGGCTCCGGGGCGTCAAGCAAGTCGCACATCACCTGCCAGCGGATTGAGGGGTCGGAATCGAGAAGCCATTCGATCACCGGGTCGGGTTTGGTCATGGGCGGACCTCTTCGGCGGAACGGTCGGTAACCTGTTATAATCGCTTTGACCGCGTGCTGCCAGCGCGACGGGGCGGGTGGGCCTTTCACACGCACGACCAGTACCCATATCCACCGCTGCCGCATTGATCCTCAATCATATCTGCAAGAAATTGGATGCGGCCCATCGGCGGTCAAGGCTGGTGACGCGCAGAACCCCGGGCGTCATCCTCGGTCCTCTCGATGATCTGTTTCACATTCACTAAGTGTCTGAGAATAAATGGTTTCCCGTCAAGCAATCGCTGTGGCCAGATGCTCGGCACGAGGCCGAGCATGACCGGAGGAGACTTTGTCAACAAAGGGGATCTCACCGGGCCGCTTCTTCGTTTTATGTCGGGACGTGCCGATTAATAATTAGTCAAATCAATTGATGTATCAGTTCCGGCTGGGGACGGATTTTAATTTAAAGGTTTACCATGGCGTTTTTGGGTATTTCGGGGATGCAATATTCCGGAGAGATGTTTGCCGGCGCGCGTATTATCGTCGCGGAAGATTCAAACGTATTCACCTCGATGATCAGCAAACGTCTCAAGGAGTTGTTCGACATTGATGTCGAGATCTGCCGTAACTTCGAGGATCTGCAGTTTTCCTATGACAAATCGTCCGATCCCATCACGCTGGCGATTTCAAACATCAACCTGCCCGGTGCCGAAAACGGCGAAGCGCTGGAATATCTGGTTGACCTCTCCATCCCGACCATCGTCTTTACCGGCACCTTCCATGAGGGCATGCGCGACAAGCTGATCGCCAAGGATATTGTCGACTACATCCTCAAGGACAATATTTTCGCCGTCGACCTTCTGGCGGAGTCGATCTGCCGGTTCCTGACCAATCATCGCCATCACGTGCTGATCGTCGACGACAGCGCGACAGCGCGCGCCTTGCTGTCGAGCCGGCTGAAGCGCTATAATTTCCGAGTGAGCACCGCCGAAAATGGCGCCAAGGCGCTGGAGATCCTGAAGTCCAATCGCGACATCGGCCTGATGATCACCGATTACAATATGCCGGATATCGACGGCTTCGAACTGACGCGGCGTATCCGGGCCCATATCGGCTCGCACGAATTGCGCATCATCGGTGTTTCCTCGTCCTCGAACCGGCTGCTTTCGGCGCGGTTTCTGAAGGCCGGCGGCAACGATTTCATGCTGCGTCCCTTCATCGACGAGGAGTTCTACTGCCGCGTCAACCAAAATCTCGACACGCTGCTGCAGATCCAGTCCATGCGCAAGGAGCGGGCAGTTGCCTGATGGCTCTTCCAGGATCAGGGTTGAGATGAAGCCCGTGGCGGCCGCTGCAGGGTGCCGGATTTTTGCAATTACAGGTAATCCTAGTATTTGTCCCCTTCACGTGGACGAGGGTCTCGGTTATCGTCTGCCGCACCGTAGGCTGGGCCGAGTCGAGCTCGTCAGGCGCATGGGGGAGTAGCGGCTGTGGCTTTTCAGGCGGATTTTCAGCGGGATGGGCTTGGGCTGCGTTCCGGCGGGCTCAAGATACTTCTGGTTGAAGATTCCCGGATGTTTTCCGCCGTGCTTTGTCATCGGTTCCAGACGGAACTTGGCCTTGCCGTCAAATCCTGCTCGTCGCTGAAAGCGCTTCGCAGGGAACTTGCCGAAGACGGTCACGGCTACACCATGGCCGTCGTTGATCTCAACCTGCCGGATTCACCTTATGGCGAGGCGCTCGACTGTACGATCGAGCACGATATTCCAGCAATCGTCTTCACCGCCACGTTCGATCTCAACACGCGCAACAAGATCATGGAGCGCAATGTCATCGATTACGTGCTTAAAGACAATGAGTTCGCGCTCGACAATCTGGTCGCCACCGTCCGCCGCGCGATCTCCAACCGCAAAACCCGGGTGCTCGTCGTCGACGATGTGGTCTCGGTACGCCAGGTTCTCGTTGATCTCCTGAAGGCACAGCAATATCTGGTCGTCGAGGCAAGCTCGGGGCTCGAGGCGCTGGCGGCGCTCGAAGCCTATAGCGATATTGAACTCGTCGTCACCGATCATCACATGCCCGACATGAGCGGTTACGAGCTGACGCGGCGCATCCGCCATCGCTTCGGTTCAGACCGGTTACGCGTCATCGGCGTCTCCTCCTCCAACGATCGTATGCTGTCCGCGAGTTTCCTGAAAGCCGGCGCCAGCGATTTCGTCTATCGGCCCTTCGTGGCCGAGGAGCTTCAATGCCGCATCGCCAACAATGCGGAAACACTGGCGCAGATGCGCCAGTTGAGGGCCGCTGCAGCCTGCGACTATCTCACCGGCCTTTATAACCGCCGCTATTTCTACGACAATGGCCCGAAGCTGGTGAACGAATGCCTGCGGCTGAAAGTGCCAAGCTCGGTCGCCATTCTTGATATCGACCATTTCAAACGGCTGAACGACACATATGGCCACGAGATCGGCGACAAGGTGCTGAAGGCGGTTGCAAACAGGCTGTTCACGATCTTCGATAGCAGCGACAACCTGCTCTCGCGCCTCGGCGGCGAGGAGTTCGCCATCCTGTTCCCGCAGATGGATTCGGCCGCCGCCACCAAGCTCTGCGACGAGATCCGCTCGGATATTTCGCGGCTGAAGGTAACGGCCGACGACGAGGAACTCGGCGTCACCATCTCGATCGGGATTGCCGAAATTGGCAGTTACGAAACCTTCGAAAACTACCTCAACGCCGCCGACCAGTTCCTCTACATGGCCAAGCATCGCGGCCGCAACCAGGTCTATTCCGACGCCAAGATGACGGAGGAGGCGGCGCAGTAGGTTGCTTGCGCTTACTCGGCGTCATCAGCCTCACGCCGCAACGGCCTGCCTTGCCGTTGCCATGGTCATCTTGCGCTCGGCGCGTTCCTGCTGCGGCGAGCGGTGGTAGAGTTCGCGATAACACTTGGAGAAATGCGAGGCCGAGACGAAGCCGCAGGCAACGGCGACCTCGACAACCGGCATCGAGGACTGAACCAGCAGGTGGCGCGCACGGTCAAGTCGGATTTCGAGATAATAGCGGGCCGGCGAACGGCCCATCTCCTGGCGGAACAGCCGTTCGATCTGGCGTCGGGAGAGGCCGGCGCCATCGGCGATCTCGATCAGCGACAGCGGCTCGGCGAGATTGCCTTCCATCAGCTCGATGATCGACAGGACCTTGGCGTTCTGCACACCGAGGCGGGCGCGCAGCGGCAGGCGCTGGCGGTCGTGCGGGTTGCGCACGCGGTCGGTCAGGTGCTGTTCGCAGATGCGGTTGACCAGGCTTTCGCCGAAATCCTCACCGATCAGGTTCAGCATCATATCGAGCGAGGCGGTGCCGCCGGCGCAGGTATAGAGATTGCCGTCGACCTCGTAGAGATCGGCATAGACCTCTGCCTGCGGAAAGGCTTCGGAAAAGCCGGGCAAGTTCTCCCAGTGGATGGCGCAGCGCTTGCCGTTCAGAAGACCGGCCTGCGCAAGCACATGCGCGCCCGTACAGAGGCTGCCGACGGCGACGCCGCGATTGTAGCATTCGCGTAGCCAGGCATTGACGGATTTGTTGTTGAATTCCTCGATATCGATGCCGGAACAGACGAGCACCATGCCGGGACGGTTTTCGCCGCCGAGATGCCGGCGTTCCTCGGCGAGCGAGGAATTCGCCTCGATGCCGATGCCGCAGGAGGAATAGACCTTTTCTCCGTCGACCGAGGCAAGCCGCCAGGTATAGGCCTGATAGCCGAGCATGCGGTTGGCGATGCGCAAGGTGTCCACCGCTGCCGAAAAGGGCAGCATGGTGAATTGCGGTACCATAAAGAAGACCAGTGAGCGCTTCTTGATCTGCATCCTGTTCATAGCGAAATCCATGCTCGAGGGGCGATGACATATTCGTTGCGCGGAATGCGTCGCGCCGATGTCCTAAAAGCGACAGTGGCATGGAAAAATGCGGCCGAGAAGAGCAAATATGCGACATTGACCGAAATTTGACCGGTCACATCGCCGGTCGGGGCAGAAACAAGGCTCACAGACGGCTGAAATTCGAGACTGAAGACGGCGGGGCACTGCACAGCGTGTACGAAAAAGGCGGCGTTGCGCGAGGCAGACGCCGCCCTCATCTCAGGAGGAATGTCGCATTCATTACATGGTCCGGTGTTTGCTGTCGTCGGTGCTCGGCCAGCCGATATCCTTGCGGACGTCAAACGGCATGGCTTCAATTTCACGGGCGGTCCGCCAGCGCGTCCAGGCAAGCACGAGCTTATGGGCGTAGTGGCCCAGATCGAAGCGGCCTTCGCCGGAGGGGAGGGTCTTGCCACCACCCCGATAGGTGAGCGTGGTCATTATCCAGTTCCTTTCCTAAGTCAGCGGCATGGTCATCGATGGGAGGATCGTCCATGTCCACGCAGTTAATATGGGCGTCGGGAACTCATCATTCAAACGAATAGAGCTTATGGATAGCATCAAAGAGATTGAACAATCTCAGCGCCTTCCGACAATGGCCTATGGCGAGCACTGTTGGGAATAGAGGACAGCTGGCGACCTTGCGAAGCGGCATGCGCTTACACTCTAGGTTCATAATCGAATGTCTCGCTGCGTGTCGGCGGCGAGACCAGCGTCACGGATTTATGAACTTTAGGTCTTAGCGACGAACGGCACCTAATCTTCTTAAAGAGATGCACAACGGCATAGCACGGCGCTGAGCCTTCGGGCCTTGCCCCTCACTCCCGATAACCCCAACGGAGCGGACATGCCGAACCACAGCCAACTGGCGGCGATCGGACTGGTGTTCGTCAATCTCTTCAGCGGCGTGCTGGCCCCCGTTGCATATGCCGCGCTATCGCTGCGCCCAAGCCTTCTCTCTATTTTCCTGATTCTGGTGGTCGTCGCCCTGCTCGTCGGAGGGCGCGCTGCCGCTCCCTCGAAGGACGCTCGCGTGTTCGCGGGCGTCCTGGATATTCCTTATCCTGTTCGGTATCAGGGTATCTCCGCTGCCGGGCAGCGCCGCGGAATCCTTGGCGAGCCGTATTGCCTATGTCGCGGCAGCCTTGATCGATGCGCTGCTCCTACCGACGATTCTGTGGCCGCCGGCAGAGGGAAGCAAGCCGGCTGCATCAGGCCGCTCTTAAGTCGAATGTCGATCGCCCACAGAAAGCCGTGCTCATGTCGGTAAGCGTGCTGCAAAAAGCTTTGGAACCATGTCCCTCCCACGTCGTTGCCGCTTGGTAACTGCCACTGATGCAAGGAGGAAACGATGATTTCCGCAGATCAGATCCGTGAACATATGGAAGTGCGGGCTGCCGACGGCACTCACGTCGGAACGGTGGATCAGCTTGACGGTCCGACCCGCATCAAGTTGACGAAAACCGACTCGGAGGACGGCAAACATCATCTGATTCCACTCGATTGGGTCGATCACGTCGACGCCCATGTTCACCTGTCGAAGAATGCCCGGGATGTCCGCAGCCAGTGGGCCACCATCAATTGAGGAGCGAGAGGCTGCGGCTTAGGCTGCGGCCTCCTCCTGCAAGGGGCCTCATTCCTCGTCCGGACGAGAGGAGATCGAAATGCCAGCCAAATCTAAGGCCCAGCAGAAAGCGGCAGGTGCCGCACTTTCAGCCAAACGCGGAGAGACGCCGAAGAAGGAACTCAGGGGCGCTTCGAAGCAGATGGAAAAATCCATGAGTGAAAAACAGCTCGAGGAATTCGCGTCGACCAAGACCAAGGGCAAACCCGGGCATGTCTCCAAATGATCGTTCAAGACCCGGCGAGACCTATGTCGTGGTCGAAAGCATCGAAAATCCTGCGACGTCATAGGCCTCTGATAGGGCATCGAAAATCGCGCGGGCGGAGCCGTCACGGTCTTTGGCCATCCATCGCAGCTCGAACGTGACGCCAGGGCGGCCCTCGCTGGTCTTCCCAAAAGAAACGAATTGGGCAGCGCAACCGAACGGTCCAAGCACCTCCGACAGTTCCGGCAACTCGGCTTCGGAGCTGTGAATGACGAGTGTTGCTTTCTGTTCGCAACGCAGCCACATGTCCAGCTGCTTCATCGGCGACAAGATAATGAAGGCGACCGCGGTCGCTGCCGTTCCGGTCAGAATCTGGCCGCCGCCGAAGCAGAGACCGACGACGGTCATGAACCACATGGTCGCGGCCGTGGTGACGCCGGTCATCGTGTCTCCACGCCTCAGGATGGCGCCGCCGCCGATGAAGCCGACGCCCGTCAGCACGCCGAGGGGAAAGCGCAGCACGTCCATCTGAGTGAAATAACTAAAGGTTTTTCCGTAGGTCGATAGAAGGAGGTTTGCCTGGATCATCGCCAGGCAGGCGGCAAGAGCCACCAGGATCGTAGTCCTGAAGCCCGCCGCGTGACCGCCGCGCTCGCGATCGAGGCCAATCAGTCCGCCTGCGATCACCGTTAATATCATCCGTAAGGCGATCTCCCACCAGCTTGGCGTGAGCGGCATCGCTTCCGTCAGGAACGAAGGCATGGTCTGATCCCGACTGTGTTGCCGCTCTTTCGCTGCCGGCCAAGCATTCGTTCCTCCTGGGCTACAGTGCATCGGTTGAGATAAACGCAATGTCGGCCAGGACGTTCCCGGAACGCCAGGAGCGTTGACGTTTGCAATAGGGCAAGATTGGCGGTTTGTCGGTCATCGGTGTATGGTTCCGGCGGGGCAATTCCCCCACCAATCATAAGAGTGCGTTGCGTTTAAAACGGAGACATCGATTGGCTGTTACCTTCACCAAGGAAGAGAGTTTCGAAACCGCTTCGGAAACCCTGTTGCCGGACCGGCCAATTTCGCCGCATCCCAACCTCGTCACGGAAGCGGGATTGAGGGCACTCGAATTGCAGTTTCAGCAGGCGCGCGCGGCCTATGATGCGACGAGCGCCATTGAAGACGTAAATGAGCGGCGGCGGCAGGCTGCCAATCCTGTACGTGATCTCCGATACTTATCGGCCAGACTTCGCTCCGCCCAGCTCATGCCTAACCCTACGTCAGCCGACGTGGTTGCCTTTGGCAATACGGTCACTTTCAGCCGCGACGATGGACGCGTGCAGACTTATCGGCTCGTTGGAGAAGACGAAGCAGATCCCAAGGCGGGATCGATTTCCTACGTCTCTCCGGTGGCGCAGCTGCTGATGGGCAAGGCTGTCGGCGATGTGGTGGAGACAGGCGGCCAGGAGCTGGAGATTATCGCCATCTCCTAGAGAAGATCGTCAAAGTTCGCCGAGTTCTCCGGCGAGAGCGAGCGGATCGGTACGAAGGATTTTGACGAAACCAGCGAGTTCGGCAACCGCACGGCCTACGTGTGATCGTTCCGACCGACTAAATCCCTCTGCCGGTGGAGCCTGGAGAAGAGGCATCTTGACGGTCATTAAAGCCGACGCTTCGCTACGGCGACGACCTCGCGCGTCAACTCGGCCAGGCGGTCGGCGGCGAGGCGGTTTATCTGCCAGTATAGTGGAACGTCCAGCGGCGTGTCGGCAACAAGTTCGACGAGCCGCCCCGATGCGAGATGATCACGGGTGAGCTGGGTCGGGTTCATTCCCCACCCCATCCCGGAAAGAGTGGCTTCGACGAAGCTTTGCGGCGAGGGCAGCCAATGTGTGGGGTAGTCCAGATCTTGGCTGAAGGTTTGCCTTACCCAGCTGCTCTGAAGC
>NZ_JAQJCJ010000021.1:0-132245 GCF_030182485.1 Rhizobium atlanticum | reverse complement strand
GGCAGGACAGAGGGGGGTGCCACGCCCACATACCCATCGGTTGTCTTTCCATGAAAGACCTCCAAACCTTCCTCGCCGCCCACCCAGAGAGCGTCCTCGTCGACATCACCGGCACGCAAGGCTCCACTCCGCGCGAGGCCGGCGCTTTCATGCTCGTCTCGGCGAACGCCCTCTGGGGCACGATCGGCGGCGGGCAGTTCGAGTTCATGGCAATTGCAAATGCGCGTGAGATTCTGGCTGGAACCGGCGGAGCGATTACCATGGAAATCCCGCTCGGCCCCGAAATCGGCCAGTGTTGCGGCGGGCGCACGCAACTGCGGTTTCGGCGCTTGACGCAGGCGCTGAAGGATGAGCTCGAGGCAAGCCTTGCCGGCGAGATCGACAGGCTGCCGGAGGTCTTTCTCTTCGGCGCCGGCCATGTCGGCCGGGCGCTGGCGTCGGCCCTTGCGCCGCTGCCGCTGTCCGTGACGGTCGTCGAAACGAGGCAGGAAGAGCTTGCTAACCTTCCGGATGAAATCAACACCCGGCTCGTGCCAATGCCAGAAGCGTTGGTGAAGGATATTTCCGCCGGCGGCGCGGTCGTCATCCTCACCCACGACCACGCGCTGGATTTCCTCATCGCCCGCGATGCGCTTGAGAGAACCGATCTCGCCTATACCGGCATGATCGGCTCGGCGACCAAACGCGCCACCTTCGCAAGCTGGCTTTCCCGTGAGGCCGGCGGCGACCGCGCCTGGATAGAGCGGCTGACGCTGCCGATCGGCGGTTCGGCCGTCAGGGATAAGCGCCCGGAAGTGATCGCCGCGATGACGGCTGCCGAAATCCTGACGGCACTCGCAGCCTACCGCATGCGCTCGTCTTCATAATAAGGATCACGGCCGTCGAGGAAACCGAGGTCGCGCTTGACGCGGTCCGGCGTGGCGGAAAGGTCGAGCCGCGGCAAACGGCAGAAGCGATCGGCGCTTCCCGCCAGCCAGCCGGCAAGACGCAGGAAAACACTGCTATTCCGTTGCGGCCGACTCTCTTCGATAGCTTGGCAATCCATGACGTCACCTCATCAGATTGATGGTATGAGTTGCAGCTTGCCGATAAAAATGCTGCTATTCCAATCGAACGATCGTCTGCCTGCATCAAGAGAACTTATCCATGAAACTGTCGAAGCAATTTCCGCTGAATGCGCTGCGCGTCTTCGAAGCCGCCGCCCGGCTCGGCAGCTTCACCAGGGCAGGTGATGAGCTCGGCATGACGCAGACGGCCGTCAGCTATCAGATCAAGCTCCTGGAGGAGAATGTCGGCGAGCCGCTCTTCCTGCGCCGTCCCCGCCAGATCGCGCTGACGGAGACCGGCGAGCGGCTGGCCCCGAAGGTGACCGAGGCCTTTGCCATGCTGCATGATGCGATGGCAACGGCGCGCGACAGCGTCGAAGGCACGCTCGCCATCAGCTCGACCCATACCTTCGCCTCGAAATGGCTGGCGCCCCGCCTCGGCTCCTTCCATTTGAAGCATCCGGCGATCGCGGTGCGGTTTCAGGCGACCTCCGACATCATCGACTTCGCCCGCGAACAGATCGACGTCGGCATCCGCTGGGGCGACGGCAACTGGCCGGGGCTCGCGCTGCACCGGTTGATGGGCCTGGAGTTCACGCCGATGCTGAGCCCGAAGCTGGCGGAATCGGCAGGGGGCATTAAGGAGCCGCGCGATCTCCTGAAATTCGACCTCTTCGACGCCGGCGACATCTGGTGGAAGCAATGGTTCGAAGCTGCCGGCGTTACCGATACGGATCTCGATCGGCGCCCGCGCAACCAGCTGGGCTCTCAGGCGATGGAAGCCGACGCGGCGATCGCCGGTCACGGCGTCGCCATCCTCCACCCCGCCTTCTATGAGGCGGAGATCGCGCTCGGCCGGCTCTATCAGCCTTTCGACCTGACCCGCAGCGACGGCAAGGCCTACTGGCTCGCCTATCCCGAAAATCGCCGCAACGTGCCGAAGATCAAGGCCTTCCGCAACTGGATCCTGGAAGAGATGAAAGCCGCCGGAAACTGATCCGGCAAACAGATCAGGTCCAATCAGGCTGAATAGGCCTTGCTAGGTTCGGCTTCAAAACCCCATTTCCGGCGCATAGAAGCAGCGCGGCGTGTTCTCGTTGGGAAACAGACAGAGGTGATAATCACCATCCCCGGACTGCATTGCCTTCGTCATCGGCAGCAGAAAGACGTGAGCATGCGTGACCAGGCGGTGGTCGCCCGGCATCAGCGTCACACGATATCCGTTTGGTGTCACCGCCACGCTTTTCGACGGAATCATCTGGCAATCGCCATTATGACTGTCGCCATTGCAACAATAGGGGTCATAACTCCACCCCGAAGGTGCGTCGTGAGCCGTCGCCAACGATGCGTATGCCATCATCACACACGTCAGAATGCTGCGCATGGGCATCTCTCCGTCGATGAATGCGCCGCCGATATCTAACGTTTCTTTTTATTTCATGCCGGCGGCCTGCAAACCTAACTGTATCTGCTCATCATAGTTTCAAGATCGGCAAATCTCTGCCAATCCAGTATGAGACAGTCATAATGCATGGCCTTCTCGGCAGCTTTTAGGCACGGGACGACAGATCGGCGATGCGTCAGCGGTCGCCGACATAGGCAAAACCAATGGCGACTGCCAGCGCCCCGCCCCGGCCCGCCGCCTTGCGAAGGGCCTGTGCGGTTCATCATTCTCCTCTTTCCTCCCCGCCAAAATTTCCGCAATGTCGCGAGTCGGAGGAAGATAGGGGAACTCGATGTATGAATATGCCATAGCATGGGAATGGCTCGCCTTCGCGGCCCGCTGGTTCCATGTCGTCACCGCGATCGCCTGGATTGGATCATCCTTCTATTTCATCGCACTCGATCTGGGACTGGTGAAACGCCCGCATCTGCCGCCCGGCGCCTATGGCGAGGAATGGCAGGTCCATGGCGGCGGCTTCTATCATATCCAGAAATATCTGGTAGCGCCGGCCCAGATGCCGGAGCACCTGACCTGGTTCAAATATGAGAGCTATTTCACCTGGATCTCCGGATTTCTCATGCTCTGCATCGTCTATTATGGCGGCGCCGACCTGTTTCTCATCGATCGCCACGTCCTCGATATCAGTCCGCCCGTCGCGATCCTGATCTCGTTGGCGTCGCTGGCCTTCGGCTGGATCGTCTATGACCTGCTGTGCAAATCCCCGCTTGGCCGCAACACCTGGGGGCTGATGGCAGTGCTCTATGTGGTGCTGGTCTTCATGGCCTGGGGCTATACGCAGCTTTTCACCGGCCGCGCCGCCTTCCTGCATCTCGGCGCCTTCACGGCGACGATCATGTCGGCCAACGTCTTCATGATCATCATCCCGAACCAAAAGATCGTCGTCGCCGATCTGATCGCCGGCCGCACGCCCGATCCGAAATACGGCCAGATCGCCAAGCAGCGTTCGCTGCACAACAACTATCTGACGCTGCCCGTCATCTTCTTCATGCTGTCGAACCATTATCCGCTGGCCTTCGGAACGGCGTTCAACTGGGTGATCGCAGCACTCGTCTTCCTGATGGGCGTCACGATCCGCCATTGGTTCAACACCACCCATGCGAGGAAAGGCCGGCCGACCTGGACCTGGATCGTCACCGTCATCCTCTTCATCCTGATCATGTGGCTTTCGACGGTGCCGAAGCTGCTGACGGGAGAGACGGATGCGGCGGCGGTGGCGCCCGCCTTCCAGCAATTCGCCGGAAATCCGCATTTTCCGGCCGTCAAGCAACTGGTCTCGACACGCTGTTCCATGTGCCATGCGGCCGAGCCCGCCTATGAAGGCGTCGTGCGGCCGCCGAAAGGCGTGATGCTCGAAAACGACGCGGAAATTGCCGCCCATGCCCGAGAAATCTATATACAGGCAGGCCGCAGCCATGCCATGCCGCCCGGCAACGTGACCGATATTACCCCGGACGAACGCAGACTGCTCGTCGCCTGGTTCGAAAGCGCAGTCGAAGGCAAGAAACAATGACGACGACACTTCTCCGCGGCCGCCTCCTCTCTTTCCATCGCGCGCCGCTGAGTCTCGCCGACAGCCAGAGTTATCTCTACGAGGAAGACGGTGGCCTGCTGGTCGAGGACGGGCTGATCGCCGCAGTCGGCCCCTATGCCGACGTCAAGGCGAAAGCCGCCGAAGGCACGGCCGAGATCGACCATCGCCCGCATCTCATCCTGCCCGGCTTCATCGACATGCACCTGCATTTTCCGCAGATGCAGGTGATCGCCTCCTATGCCGCCAACTTGCTCGAATGGCTGAATACCTACACTTTCCCCGAGGAATGCCGCTTCGTCGAAAGTGCGCATGCGCAAAGGATCGCCACACATTTCTACGACGAGCTGATCCGCCACGGCACGACGACGGCGGTCGCCTATTGCTCCGTGCACAAGACCTCGGCCGACGCCTTCTTCGCCGAGGCGATGAAGCGCAATATGCGCATGGTCGGCGGCAAGGTGATGATGGACCGCAACGCTCCCCAGGGCCTGCTCGACACGCCGGAGATGGGTTATGACGAGACCCGCCAAGTGATAGCGGACTGGCACGGCAAAGGCCGCAACCATGTCGCCATCACCCCGCGCTTCGCCATCACGTCGACGCCGGCGCAGATGGAGGCTACGTCGGCGCTCGCCCGCGAATTTCCCGATCTTCACATCCAGACGCATCTTTCGGAAAACCACGACGAGATTAAATTCACCTGCGAGCTCTATCCCGAGGCGATCGACTATACCGACATTTACGCCCGCTACGGTCTGCTAGGGCCGAAGAGCCTCTTCGGCCACGCCATCCACCTGTCCGAACGCGAGGCCGATGTCATGAGCGAGGCCGGCGCCGTCGCCGTCCATTGCCCGACCTCAAACCTCTTCCTCGGCTCCGGTCTCTTTCCGCTGAAGGCGCTGACGCGGCGCCAAAACCCGGTCCGCATCGGTGTCGCAACCGATATCGGCGGCGGCTCCAGCTATTCGATGCTGAGGACCATGGACGAGGCCTATAAGATCCAGCAGTTGCTGGGTGAACGGCTGAACCCGCTGGAAAGCTACTATCTGATGACGCGCGGCAATGCCGAGGCGCTGTCGCTCGCCGACCGGATCGGCACGCTGGACCCCGGCACCGAAGCCGACCTCGTCGTCCTCGACGCGGCCGCGACCCCGGCCATGGCGCTGAAGATGGAAACGGTAAAGACCCTGCCCGAGGAACTCTTCCTGCTTCAGACGATGGGCGACGACAGAGCGATCGCCGAGACCTACGTTTCCGGCATTGCCTTGAAAACAGGGCTTTGACGATATCGGTTCCCCCCAACGAGGTACAGTGAAGACCGTCTGAGGCGGATGTTTCCCGTAACCCTTCTTTTAGGATTCATGTTATGGGCGATGGTCGCATTTAAACCTGTAGAAGGTTCGATTCATGGCAACTCCGCTCACCATCGACGATCTGAAAAAACTCGCGCAGCGCCGCGTGCCGAAAATGTTTTTCGACTATGCGGATTCAGGCGCCTGGACGGAATCCACCTATCGGGCGAATGAAAGCGATTTCGGTCAGATCAAGCTGCGCCAGCGCGTGCTCGTTGATATGAGCGACCGCACGCTCGGAACGACGATGATCGGCCAGAAAGTATCGATGCCGGTAGCGCTCGCACCGACCGGCATGACCGGGATGCAGCACGCCGACGGCGAGATGCTGGCGGCGCGGGCAGCGGAAGAATTCGGCGTTCCCTTTACCCTGTCGACGATGAGCATCTGCTCGATCGAGGACGTCGCCTCGGTGACGACGCGTCCTTTCTGGTTCCAGCTTTATGTGATGAAAGATAAGGATTTCGTCCTCGACCTCATCCGTCGCGCCAAGGCGGCGAAATGCTCCGCGCTGGTGCTGACCGCCGACCTGCAGATCCTCGGCCAGCGCCATAAGGACCTGCGCAACGGTCTCTCGGCCCCACCGAAATTGACCGCGAAACATATCTGGCAGATGGCAACCCGGCCCCTCTGGTGCCTTGATATGCTGCAGACAAAGCGCCGGTACTTCGGCAATATCGTCGGCCATGCCAAGAACGTCGCCAATGTCGCCTCTGTGCCCAAGTTTGCGCACGAGCAGTTCGACCCACGGCTGTCCTGGGCCGATATCGCCTGGATCAAGGAGCAATGGGGCGGCCCGCTGATCATCAAAGGCATCCTCGATCCCGAAGACGCGAAGGCCGCCGCCGATACCGGCGCCGATGCGATCATCGTTTCCAATCATGGCGGCCGTCAGCTCGACGGCGCCCCCTCCTCGATCAGCATGCTGCCTTCGATCGTCGACGCCGTCGGCGACCGCATCGAAGTCCACCTCGACGGCGGCATCCGCTCCGGCCAGGATGTGCTGAAGGCCGTGGCGCTCGGCGCCAAGGGCACCTATATCGGCCGCCCCTTCCTCTACGGGCTTGGCGCCATGGGCAAGGAAGGCGTCACGCTGGCGCTCGACATCATCCGCAAGGAGATGGACATCACGATGGCCCTCTGCGGCAAGCGCGACATCAATGACGTGGATGCGTCGATCATATCGGGGCGCGGCTGAGAGAAGTCGGCACTGGCTGAACGCCCCGATGGGTCGGCAATATCTTCGACCTGCGCAACGGCATGCGATTCAGCACAGCGGCCGGCCGTCACCCGCGGTGAGCAGCAGGATCGCAAAAATCGCGAGACAGATGGCGAGCGCCAAACGCTGCCGCCACACGATGCGGCGCGATCCGGCAATCCGCCTCTCGAGGCCAGGCGATGTCCCGTCAGGCTTGCGAAGCTGCATTCGGGAGAGCAGGTCGTCGACGGCGGCAAGACCGGCGGCCTCTGTCTCATGGCTCGACGCGAGGCGAAACAACAGCGCATCGAAAAGGAGATGGATCGCCAGCGCGAGCACGATCCCGCAGAAGACGAGCATCAAGAGCCAGCCGAATGCTGGAGCGAAACCTCGATATCCCTGAGTGATCGGGCCGATAATCAGCGGCAACAGCGCTGTCAGCCCACAGACGATTGAATTGCGACCCAGATTTCGCGCAGCCGCCGAGGCCTTGGCATTCCATTGCGTCATTGCAAGCCCTCCGTCACGGCATGGATGCTTTCCTCGGGCAGATGAACACGCCGCCCTGCCCTTTCGATCAGCCGCAGCGCTTCTGCTGGAGTTTCGCAACGTCGGCTGACGAGCAGCCACCGCACGATGACGCCGGCGCTCCGCTGGAAACCGAGCGCACAGCAGACGAGGACCGGTCCCTGGTGGCGCGCAATCTCGATGAGGTTCGCCGCGGCTCGCGTCTGGATCTCGTCGGGGCCTGTCAGATCGAGGGTGGGAAAACTGCACCAGCGCCTTGATGTCCCGCTTGGGCGCTGAAACTCGCCGGTGATGTCGATCACCGTGGCGAAATGGTCGGCCTCGTGGCGGCGCGGAAAACGGCCGAGATGGACACCGTCAACGATCATCACGGATGCCGGTATTTTGCGTGTCCAGAGCCAAACATTGACGACGGCGCCGAGCCGGTAGGGCGCCAGTAGCCAGCGGCTGGCAAGTGCGGCCCGGCCATCGGCGCGTTTCAGGAATATCTGCGGGCCGGCGCCGAGATATCCAGCTGCGACGATCGCCAGCGCAACCGCCGGCCAGAGCAACAGAAGCGCTGCGGCCGACAGAGGAGTAAAGAGCGCTGCAAGGCCGAGAAATGCGAGAGCACCGCACAGATAATAGATGCCGAGACGGCGCGACTTCGGGTCGTCGCTCAACGCAAAATTGGCAAGAGGCGAACCGGCATCGCGTGGGAAAAGCCAGGCGGCAAACAGACCGAGCAGCACGCCGGTCGGTATGTCCATGACGTGATGCTGCCACGTCGTCAGCACGGAGGCGCCGATGAGGAAGCACCAGCAGTGCCAGAGAAGCCGGGCCCTGCGCGGCAGCCGGCCGCGCAGATGGTCCCAGATCACCACCAGCAGCGCGATATGCAGCGACGGCGCCTGGTTGAACGGCTTGTCGAAGCCACCGAGGACAGCAAACATGAAACCGGGCAGGCCGCTCGTGGCCGGCCGCACGAAGATTGCTTCGAGCGGAAACGCGATAAAACAGGCGACTGCGATTAACTGGATCGTCAGATAACGCCTTGCCAGCATATCCACATCGCGCGGCGTCGTGTTGATGAACAGGCAGAGCCCGTAGAACAGATTGATCGACCAATATGGAATGATCGTCCATCCCAAGAACGGAATGGCGCTTTCCCATGCGAAGGCAATGTTCGGCACATCAGCGCGTTGCGACGCCAGCCAGTTGGCGCCGCCATAGGTCAGATAGAAGAACGGCGCCAGGAAGGCGAGCCAGCACGCCGCCCGCTTCATGACCGGCGCTGTTCGGGAAAGTGGAGAATGTGCCTGCCCCAACGGCGTTGCCCTCAAACTCTCTCCGCCAGCGAGACGGTGAAAATGCCCCACTGGTCAATGCGCTGTTCGATCTTGCGGAAACCGGCTGCGGCGACCAGCTGGTCCATTTCCTCTTGCGTGCGCCGCCGCATCACCCATGCCTGACCGCCGCGATGAGAGGTGAGCGCGCGAGCAATCATCTCCAGCTGTGGATGCCATGGCTGGTTGGTGTAGACGAGCAGACCGCCGGGCTGCATCGCGCGGGCGATCCCTTCGAGCGATGCGGCGATCATCTGATTGTCGGAAAACAGCTCATACAGGCCGGAGACGATGGCGAGGTCCGGAGCCGGCGTGATTGCGGCCAGCCCCTCGCCG
This sequence comes from Rhizobium atlanticum, assembly GCF_030182485.1. Lineage (NCBI taxonomy): Bacteria > Pseudomonadati > Pseudomonadota > Alphaproteobacteria > Hyphomicrobiales > Rhizobiaceae > Rhizobium > Rhizobium atlanticum. Next base: position 123,464 of record NZ_JAQJCJ010000021.1, on the reverse strand, counting down.
TCAAAGGCATCCTGCTGGCGGAAGCTCACAAAATCACTGAGGCCGCGCGCGGCGATGCTGTTGCGGCCGGCCTCGACGTTGATGAGGGAATAATCCTGCAGCCGCACGCTATCGGGACGCACTGCAGCGGTCTCGATAGCATCAAGGACATATCGCCCGTGCCCGGCCGCTATGTCGAGCATATGAGTGCTGCGGCCGGCGGCTTTCAGGCGCTGCAGCCCGTGGTCGATCAGTTCCTGCAAATGCAGCTTGCGCTGCCTGATACCGCGCCAGCCGACCGCCTCGAGGAACACCCGGTCGATCAACCGCCCGCCGGGACCGAGCCCGCGGGGCTTGTTTTCGTAGACGTAATCGAGCGTCGAGCCGGAATCGAAACCGGTCTTCGCCCCGGTCCTTATGCCTGCGGACACCAGCGCCCCGATCCGGATGTTGAGGCGGCTGAGCGCCCAGTAGATGCCGCGTGCGGATGTCGCATCCAACGGGCTCGCGAGCCGGTCGGCTTCGTCCTTGGTATAGCCCTGGACATGGGCGGTGCGCAGGTCGGCAGGCGCCCGCGGCTCAGCGAAACGCGCATCGAAAAAGCGGCGGATTTCGGCGAGCGCAATCGCGCGATCCTTTTCGCCGAGCGTGTCGTGGTAGAAGCCGGCAAACACGTGCCGTTCCTTGATGCGGCTGCCGAGGTTTTCGTAAAACCGATGCTGCGGCGCGTGCCGTACCACCCAGTCGCTGCCGGAGATCAGCAGCTGGGTCGGCACGGTGATGGCGCGGGCGTCGTTGACGACGCGGGCCGCCGCCTCGTAGAGCTGCAGCAGAATGTTGGAGGCAATCGGCCGCGTGATCAACGGATCGGATTCAAAAGAGGCAATGCGCTCGGGATCATGCGTCAGAAACTTCGCCTTGACGTAAGAATTGACGAAGAATGTCCCCTTGAACTTTTCCCAGAGCGCAATGCCTTCCCTGGCGAAAGGCACATAGAGCTTGACGCTGAAGGCCGGTGAGGCCAGCACCAGCGCGCGTATCGGCGGCGCATAGTCGTGCACCCAGATGGCGGCAAGGACGGCGCCGACGCTCTGCGCAATGACGGCGATGTCTTCGACCGCAGTACCGCTGGTCTCGCTGACATGGCGGACGAAGCAATCGAGATCACGCGCCGAGGCAGCGAAGGATGGCGAATAACCGCGCTCTCCCGGCGAACGTCCGTGACCGCGCGCGTCCCAGGCGTAGAAGGCAAAATCATCGAGGCCGAGCTCGGTGGCGAGATGGGCGACGCGGCCGCTATGCTCGTGGCCGCGATGGAGAAGAATGATGGCGCCCTTCGGTGAAGCACCGGTCGCAGGCCACGTCCGATAAAACAGTCGAGTCCCGTCATGCGATGCGAATTCGGATTCATGCATGGGTCTGGTCGTCGAGGACGGTTGCTCGCTGTCGGTAGTCTGCAGCACGGTCGTCTCCAATTCTGATCAGTGGATAGGTTGCATCTATTGCCGGCAACAGTGAGTTGCTTTCATTGCAAAAGTCTAGCTGCAAATGATAAGTCCTTTGGGTGAGCCGATTTGAAGTGCGGGCTTTCCCACAGCTACGATGATCCGCACGGACCCAGCCGGGATAGACTGTTCAAATGCCGCGAAATTCCACTGAGGTACCATGTCTGTTTATCAATTGAAGTCCCGGTTTCAGAATATTCTTCGCCCCCTGGTGCGCTCGCTTGCGACACGAGGTGTTACCGCCAATCAGGTGACTTCTGTTGCTGCCGCCGTCTCGGTTGCACTTGGGCTTTTCCTGAGCGTCGCGCCCCTCCCGCATTGGTTCGTGTTGGTGCCTGTATGGTTTCTACTGCGCATGGGCCTCAATGCCATTGACGGCATGCTCGCGCGCGAACATGGGCAAAAGAGCATTTTGGGCGCCTATCTCAACGAGATCGGTGACGTCGTGTCGGATGCCGCCCTTTATTTCCCGTTTGCGCTCATCGATCCGAACGATCTGATGCCGGTCATGGCTGTCATATTCCTCTCGGCGCTGACGGAATTTGCCGGCGTCCTGGGTCAAACGGTTGGGGCAAGCCGGCGTTATGACGGGCCGCTGGGCAAGAGCGACCGTGCGGTGCTTTTCGGCGCGCTCGGCATCTTTGTCGCCGTTGGCGGCACGTTTGCCGCTTGGACCTCATGGCTTTGGGCCGTGGTGGCCCTGCTTCTCGTATGGACCACCATCAACCGTATCAGCGCCGGTATTCGGGAGTCGCAAACGGCCAGCCGATAGAAAGCGCGGAGCCGATCGGCCGCCCGTTCTTTCACTGGTACTGTATTTCGAAACTAGTGTTGAACGCTGCTTCTTACGAGTTGCTTGGCTGGCGCTTCTTCCAAGCCACTCCTCCTAACGACCTGTTAAACACAGCCTCTATTTTTTTCCGCTCTCCTTGAAAGCACAAAAGCGGTGCTTTATGTCTTACTCATGGCAAACGTGGGCAAGACACAGCATCCATCGCAGTTGCGCTACGTGCTGGCACCGGATGATCATGCCCGCCAGGCGCTTGATGACACCATCGCCGCCTACCGCAGGATGATCGACATCCTCGCTGAAATCATCGACGACAAGGCAGGCGCCAATCTCGTCGTCCTGCACGACCTTGCCTATGAAACCGTGCGCGAACAAACGGGCCTGCCGGCACGGCTGGTCACACTCGGCCTTCGCGATTTCGCTGCCAATCGCGGCATGATCGTCGACCCGCCGCAAATGCCCCTCGACGACAAGCTCTTCGCCATCAAAGGCCCTTCGGATCTGACCATCGCCACCGTGCATGGACGCGTTGCCGTGCCCTTCGATGTCGCCGGTTATTCACGGGGATGGGAGAGCATTTTTCCGGCCTACCTCGTTGCAGAGCCGGATCATTACGAGATCCACATCGGCGTCACGCCGAATTCCGCTCGGATGGAGGAAAACATGACGAATGAAGGCATTCTTTCCCGCATGGGCCGCCTGATCGCGGGCATCGCGAATGCAGCGGTCGACAAGGCGGAAGGCGTCAACAAGATCGCCGTGATCGAACAGGCGATCCGCGAGATCGATGCGGCAGCGGACGAGGCCCGCACCGATCTCGGCAAGGCGCGCGCCGAGCAATATCGCATCCAGAGCCGCAGGGACGAGATCGTCGGGGATATGAACGCGCTCGACGCAAAGATCCGCCTCGCCGTCTCTTCCGGGCGCGATGATCTGGCAAAGGCCGGCGTCGCCCGCCAGATTGATCTCGAAGCCCAGATCGCCGCACTCGACAAGGCGCTGGCCGATGCCAGGCAGCAGCTGGACGAAGGCCAGAAAGCCCTACAGGCCGTGCTCGCCACGCGCCGCGAGGCCGACGCCCGCCTTGCCGATTTCAAGCGCAGCATCGCCAGACATCCCGAGGACGCCGCTACAGGCCATAGCCGGCCCGCGCCGGGCGCCGATGCTGCCCGGGCTGCGGCGGCGGTGTCGCGGCTGACCGGCGTTCCATCAGGCGACCATATCAACAGCTCCGAACTGGATGAACTCGACCGGCTGCATCGCGAACAAGCGATCGAAGCACGCCTCGCACGCTTCAAGGCGGATAACCGGTAACGCCGATGGCACTTCTTTTCGCCCCCGAATGTGCCCCCTTCGCCATCGCCGCCGCCGTGCTCGCAGGCCTGACCGCGATCGAGATGCTCGCGACCGTCATGGGTTTTTCGATCATGGAATTTATGGGAAAACCGGATTTTCATGCCCATGACGGGTTTTCGGGCTATCTGTCCTGGCTCAACGTCGGCGGCGTTCCCCTCCTCATCCTCATCATGTTGGCGCTCGGCTTCTTCGCCATGACGGGCTTTGCCATACAGGCCGTCGCCAACGCCTTCTGGGCGCCGCTTCCCGCCGCCGTCGCCGCCATTCCCGCCATCTTGGTCGCCGTGCCCATGGTCAGGGCCTCGAGCAGAACCGTGGCGCGGCTCGTTCCACACGACGAGACCTATGCCGTCGATCTCGACACGTTGATCGGCCGGACCGCCGAAGTATCGCTCGGCCCGCTTGATCAGGGACTGCCGGGGCGCGTCCGCGTCAAGGACCAGCATGGAAACTGGCACGTGCTGAGAGCCAAGGCCGCCAGAGATCAGGAGCCTCTCAAGGTTGGCACGGAGGTTCTCCTCGTCGATCGTACGGCAGATGTATTTATCGCCATTCCCGCACTGGCGGACCCCGCCGCAGCGGACAATCAATCTTTCAGGGAGCAGCCATGATGTATGACATTATTCTACCGGCCGGCATTGGCATCGTTCTGATCTTCGGCATCGGTTTTGTTCTCGCCTCTCTCTATACGCGCTCCAGCCGCGACGAGGCCTATGTGCGCACCGGCCTCGGCGGCCAGAAGGTCGTGCTCGACGGCGGCTCCGTCGTCCTGCCGATCTTCCACTCCATCGCCAGGGTCAACCTGAAGACACTGCGCCTCGAGGTTCGCCGCGGCGAAGGCGATGCGCTGATCACCAAGGACCGCATGCGCGTCGATATCGGCGCCGAATTCTACGTCCGCGTTAAACCCGACGCTTCGTCGATCGCGCTGGCCGCCCAGACGCTCGGCAGCCGCACCAACGACGCCGAGGCGCTTCGCATCTTGATCGAAGCGAAATTCGTCGACGGCCTTCGCTCGGTGGCGGCGACCATGAATCTCGACGCGCTGCAGGAGCAGCGCATGGATTTCGTCAAGGCCGTGCAGGAAGCCGTCGGCGCCGACCTCCAGTCGAACGGCCTCGAGCTTGAATCCGTGTCGCTGACACGCCTCGACCAGACCGACATCAAGCATTTCAACGCTAACAATTTCTTCGACGCGCAGGGGCTGGCGGCGCTGACCCGCATCACCGAAGGCCGCAAGAAGGAGCGCAACGAAATCGTCCGCGACACCGAAGTCGCCATCGCCCAGAAGGACCTGGAGGCCCGCCAGCAATCGCTGGCCATCGAGCGGACCAAGCGCGAAGCCGAACTCAACCAGGAACGCGACATCGCCAACAAATCCGCGGCGACCCGCGCCGAAACCGCACAACAGGAACAGGCGGCCAAACGCGCCGAGGAGGAAGCCCGCATCGCCGCCGAACACCCGATCGCCGAGCGCGAGGCAGCCGCCAAGCAGGCCCGCGAAAGCGCAAACATCGATGCCGCCCGCGCCGTCCAGCAGCGCGATACCGAAGCCAAGCGCGACCTTCAGATCGTGGCGCAGGAAAGCGCCATCGCTGTCGCCAACAAGAGCCGAGAAGAATCCGAGGCGAAGGCGACCGCCGAAATGGCCCGCGCCCGGGCGATCGCGGCAGAGGAAAAGGTCGGCACCGCCAAGGCGATCGAAATCGCCGAACGTGAAAAGCAGATCGCCGTGATCGACGCCCGCAAGACCGCCGAAACCGAGGCCACCGCCGTCACCGTCGGCGCGGAGGCCGAAAAACAGGCCGCGATCGACCAGGCGGAAGCCATCAAGACGCTCGCGACCGCCGAGGCGGATGCCGCAATCATCAAGGCCAAAGGCATCCTCGAAACCGGCCGGGCTCAGGCCGAAAGCGAGGCGCTCCTCAATGAGGCGCGCAACAAACTCAGCCAGACCATCATCGAGTTCGAGATCACCCGCGAGCGTATCCGCATCATTCCCGAGGCGCTCGCCGAGGCGGTCAAGCCGATCGAGAAGATCTCCGATATCCGCATCTTCGACACCGGCGGCATGCTCGGCCGCGGAAACGGCGCGAACGGTGAAAGCGGCATCGGTCTCGGCGACGGGCTGGCCGGGCAATTGCTCTCCTATCAGGCGAACAAGCCGATCCTCGACAAGCTATTGAAGGAAGCCGGATTCGACGGCGACAACGCCATCTCATCCCTCCTTGGCAATCTCGACGGCGCAAAACCGGCAAAGCCGGCGGCACCCCCGGCAAGGCCTGCAATTCCGCCCGCCACTCCGGTAAAGCCCGTAGCATCGGCCGCGGCTCCCGTACAAACGATCGCTCCTCACGCGCCCGAGAAGGATTGATCGCAGCGCAGGTAGGGCCGGGCTATCTCACCCAGCCCGTTGCAAGCGCACTGGCCCAGTCGGCACGGCCCCTTTCGGCGGCCAGTGCCGACTGGGCCATGTGGTCGTAGGCGACAGTTCGGAACTGCCACATCCATCCGGCCGCCGTCTTTTCCAGGATAGCATAGCTCGCCAGCGGATGGCCGGCTTCGACCTTGTGATAATAGGGCAGCACATCGTCATAGGCGGGGCAGCCCACACTGCCGGGATTGACGATCAGCCGGCCGTCCGAGAGTCGGACGGCACGGGGAATGTGGCTGTGGCCGCAGAGGATCAGCGGCAGGTCGATGCCTTCGGCGAGCGCCTCGATCGCTTCGAACGGCTTCAAGAAGACTTGCCCCTGCGGCGAAACGGACTCCAGCCAGTAGAGATTGTCGTCTTTCGGCGTCGCATGGCAGAGATAGGCCTCGCCGCGATATACGGCATCGAACGGTAGACCCCGCAGCCACTCGAGGTGGGACGGCGTCAGCTGCCGGTAGGCGGCAACATCCGAGGCATGCATAGAGGCGGGATCCTGCTCGATCAGATAGCGGTCGTGATTGCCCCGAACCGAGGTCAGCCCGAGAGGCGTCAGCAGGTCAGCCGTTCGGCCTGCCTCCAGCGGCCCGCTGAAGAAATCGCCGAGATTGACGACGTCCTCGATGCCCTGAGCCCGGATATCGGCAAGCACCGCCTCGAGTGCAAGATGGTTGCCGTGAATATCGGCGATCGCAGCAAACCTCATTTAGCTGCCGCGATAGGTTGAATAGCCGTAAGGCGAAAGCAGGAGCGGCACATGGTAATGCGCCGTGACATCGGCGATGCCGAAGCGGATCGGCACGAGATCCAGGAAGGCCGGATGCGGCAGCGGCGTGCCGCAGGCCCTGAGATACTCGCCGGCGTGGAAGACCAGCTCGTAGATGCCGACGTGAAAATTTTCGCCGGCAAGGATTGGGCCACCGTCGACTCGGCCGTCCGCATTGGTCTCCACCGTTTTCAGATGTCTGCGGATCTCGCCGTCGAGCTGGAAAAGATCGATCCTGAGCCCATTGGCGGGCTTGCCAAGGGCGGTGTCGAGCACATGTGTCGTCAGTCCGGTCATGGGGCTGGCTCTTTGATGACATAGGGGGGGTCGAAGAAGAATTCCTCCAGATTATTGCCAGGGCCGTCGCGGTCGACGACCAGGAAATCGGAGGTTTCGCCGAGCGCCATCAGCGGATGATGCCAGACATTGCGGCGGTAGTTCACACCCTGGTCTCCGCGCGCGAAAAACACCTGCGGCCTGCCCGGACGTCCGCCCTCGTCCTCGGAGACGACGACGAGGAATGGGCGGCCGGAGATCGGCGAGAAACTCTGACTGCCGAAGGGATGGCGTTCCATCATGTCGACGTGATAAGGGAAGCTGCGCGGTTGGCCGCGAAAGAGATTGATGATCACGCGCGCGCCCTCGCCCGCCGCCTCCGCCGCGGCCAGCGCATGGAAGCGTTCGGTCGTGCCGCCGTTGATGAGCCGCATCGAGGCTGGATCGGCTTCGATCACTTCGCCGAAAGGAGCAAAGGCCGATCTGGTAAGCGGGCGGATATCGAGAAAATCAGCCAATGGGTTCACTCACCTTCGGCGTGCCAGTGACGAATAGCGTCGATCTCGACGAGAAGTTCCGGCAGCGTGCGATAGGTTGCATCCCAGATGTCCGAGGGATCGAGGGCGAAGACGTCTTCCAGGATACGGTTGCCCGTTCCGCAGATTTTCGTCCACGGCAGAGTGGGATGCTCGGTTGCGAATTCCGGATGGGCTACGAGCAGTCGGGAAGCAGCCGCGCCGATAGTGAAGTGGCAGAAGGCGACCGCCTTGAAGGTGAGATTATCCTCGGCGAAGGCCGCCTCATCCATTCCGCCCACGAAGTATAGCGCTTCGGCTGCCGCTTTCTGCATTTCATTGAGATAGTCGATAGCACGAGGCTCGCTCATTTGCCCTCCGGCAACATCGATGTCAGGCGCAGCAGCGCGATCCGTTCGACCTGTGTCGTGGCGGTCGCGAATTCTTCATCCAGGTCATTGCCGATCCGCCTTTCGAAGGCCGAAAGGATATCGTTCTTGTCGAGCCCTCTGACGGCGATGATGAAGGGAAAGCCGAATTTTTCGACATAAGCTGCATTAAGTTCGGTGAAGCGGGCATGTTCGGGCGGGCTCAGCCGATCGAGACCGGCGCCGGCCTGCTCCTTTCGGCTGTCCTCCGTGAGTTCACCCGCTATCGCCAGACGCCCGGCAAGATCGGGATGGGCCTGCAACACGCCGAGACGCTCCGCCCGGCTTGCCGCACGGAAGACGGCGGCAAGAGCTGCATGCACAGCTGATGCCGTCAAAGGCTCCCTCAGACCCCCGGCGTCATAGGCGCGTTCGGCGATGAAAGGCGAATGCTCGAAGACGCCGCCGAAGCGGGAAACGAAATCCTCGCGCGACAACATCAGAGCGCATCCGGCTGATGATTCTTGTGCCAGTGCTCGGCGATCTCGATGCGGCGCGGAATCCAGACCTTGTCATGCTTCAACACATATTCGATGAAGCGCTTCAGAGAGGCTGCCCGGCCCGGACGCCCGACGAGGCGGCAATGCAGGCCGACCGACATCATCTTCGGGCTGCCGTCCTTGCCTTCCTCGTAAAGCGTGTCGAAAGCGTCCTTGAGATAGGTGAAGAACTGGTCGCCGGCATTGAAACCCTGCGGTGTGGCAAAACGCATGTCATTGGTTTCGAGCGTATAGGGGATGATCAGGAAGGGTTTCCCGTCGACGCCCTTCACCCAGTAAGGCAGGTCGTCGGCATAGGAATCGGAGGAATAGAGGAAACCGCCCTCTTCCTGCACCAGTCGCAGCGTGTTGTCGGAAGGCTTTCCCTGATACATCCCGAAAGGCCGCTCGCCGGTGAGTTCGGTGTGCATGCGCACGGCTTCGAGGATATGCTTGCGCTCGAGATCCTCGGGGAAATCCTTGTATTCCAGCCAGCGATAACCGTGGCTGGCGATCTCCCAACCGGCCTCCTTCATGGCCGCGACGGCTTCGGGGTTGCGCGCCATCGCCAGCGTCACGCCATAGACGGTCGCCTGCACCTTGAGACCCGTGAACATCCGCCAGAGCCGCCAGAACCCGGCGCGCGAACCATACTCGTAGATCGATTCCATGTTGAGATTGCGCTGCCCCGGCCAGGCCGCCGCACCGACAATCTCCGACAGCAGGTTTTCGGAAGCCGGATCGCCTTCGAGGATGCAGCTTTCGCCGCCCTCCTCGTAATTGATGACGAACTGCACGGCGACGCGGGCGTCGCCAGGCCACTTCGGATCGGGCGTCTGACGCCCGTAGCCGACGAGATTGCGCGGGTAGGTCTCGGATACCATCAAATCACCTTCTGAAAAGACGAAGGAACGGTATCATCCGCAGCCGGAATGTCGAGACGGAAACTGCACAGCAGAATTTCCCTTTTCAACACAACAACTTAGATCGACATCTGCTCAGGCGATCCTGCGCGCGCTGACCTTGCCCATCGGGTGGAGCGAGTGAACGCGGAAGGGACCGCCAGTGCCCTCCTCGATCATCAAAGCCACATTCGAAACGATCACCGGCTCCCTCAAGACGGGCTCGAAGATCGTTCCCAGCACTGGCTCGATGCGGGGCATGTCGATCGTGTTGATGGGGCCTGTCACCGGCATATGGAAGCGGAACTCCTCCATCACATAGGGATTGCCCCAACGATGCAGATTGGCGAATTGCGCCGCCGACAATCCGTCGGGATCGTTGCGTTCGATATCGGCTTCACTCAGCGGCGCCCGGAAACGATCGAACTCCTGAACGATCGCCGAAGCCAGATACTGGATCCGCTCACAGGGGGCGCTCGGCACCAGGCTGTAGAAATTGCCGAGCCGGGCGATTTCGAGACCTGGGATCTGGAAGGGAGCATATGTTCCGGCAAAACGCATGAGGTCGCGCAGGAGTTGCGATTCGGACGTCTCGGCGGAGAGGTGAAAAGGCGCTTTCAGAACGCCGTGAAAACCATAGCGCCGCGGCACCGCAGTATAAAAGGCGATCTCATGAATGCCGAGGCCGCGGACGGCCGGAGGCTCCACCATATCGCCTGAAAACACGTTTCGGCCAAGCCAATTAGCGGCCACGAGCGACAAGGGGTCGCTCGCCGGAGGCGTGAAGCAAATGGCATAGCGCATGCAATTTCCTCCATGAAGGAAGTGAGCGCCGGGAAAATCCGGCGCTGCCGATGCGCAAGCAGATAGGTGATTTGCATGACAGAATAACGAAACGCAGCTGTATCTAATTCACGTTTAACGTGAAGCGACAGCGATATGGCTTGATATCGCGAAGCTTTCCGGCAGCGAAAATTCGCAATCTGTGTCGCCTGCCATACAAACCGCAGCCTCCGCCAGCCGATGGGCCAGCCCGAAGCTGACCTTGAAACCGCCGGTCAGTGCGATTAGTCGGGGATGGATGGGATGGCGGCCGATCATTGGATCGCGGTCGATGGCTTTCGGGCGAAGCCCCGCCCAACGTTCGATGACAGGGGCGCTGCGGAGCGCCGGCACGATTGCCCGCGCCGCCTCGATCAACGCGTCGAGCTGTGCATCGGTCGAGAGGGGGTCGTCGAAACGGTTCTCGCTGGTACTGCCGACCGCCGCATGCCCCCCCTCATGCGCGACGACATAGAGTCCATCGAGGAAGATCGTCGGCAACGCCGGGTCGACATCTGCTTTCAACAGCGCCGCCTGCCCTTTCACCGGCTGGCCGAGCGGCTGCTTCAAGCCCGGCGTCAGCCGCTGCAGCGCGGGAAAGGACTGATGGCCGGCGGCCAGGATGCAGCGGCCGAACGTGATGATTTCGCCGCCGATCTCGGCCGTCCCGCGATCGGGATTGAGATCGGCGACAACAGCATTTTCCATGATGCGCACATGTTTTGCCCGCCGCAGCAATGCGATGAGCGCTGAGATCAAGGAGCGGGGCGCAACACGGGCGGCGAGCGTATCGTGCACGAAGCCACTTTCGCCGGCAGATGCGTCAGGCCAACCATCGACCGGCGGCCTGTCGATGACATGCCAGTGGAAGCGGCGTTCGCCGGTCCGCCAATGGCGCTCCGCATCTTCGGAATGGCCGCGGGCGATGCGCTTGAGATGCGGTTTCGGCAACGGGATCAGCCGCCCTGACCTGTTGTAGCCGGCCGACAGCCCGGTTTCTGCTTCAAGCGCCGCAATTTCGGTTTCGAGCGAGACCAGCGCATCGAACTGGAATTGCTTTTTCTCCGACCACCGGTCCGGCATATGCGGCATCAGTGCGCCGAGCAGTCCGCCGCTCGCGCCTCCGCCCAATCTGCCGGCGTCGGCGAGGACGGTGCTGATACCGCGGCGTTCGGCATGAATGGCCGCCCAGAGACCCATGATGCCGCCGCCGACGATCAGCAAGTCGCAAGAAGATTGACCGGACGTCGGCTGAGGACTATCGGCTTTTTCCATGAGAGACGTGAACCCCGATCAGATTGGCGCGGGCGCGCCGCAGCCGCTCGAATGGCGCGACGGCGATATGCCCTATTCCACCGTCTTTGGCGATCATTTTTATTGCCAGACCGATGGCCGGCTGGAATGCGGCCATGTCTTCCTCGCCGGCAACGGCCTGCCGGAGCGCTGGGCCGGCAGGCAGGAATTCATGATCGGCGAACTCGGCTTCGGCACCGGCCTGAATTTCGCCGAGACCTGGCGGCAATGGAAGCTTCACCGTGAACCCGGCCAGCACCTGCATTTCATCTCCTTCGAACTCCATCCGATGCGCGGCGAAGAGATCGGCCGGGCGCTCTCGCATTGGCCGGAGATCGATGTGGAATGCGAGGCGCTGACCGCAGCCTGGCCGCAAACGCCAGCCGGAACCGTCTCGCTCGATCTCGATGCCCAAACGCGGCTCAGAGTCGTCTGCGGTGCGGCACTCGAAGGCGTCGCCGCGGCAAAACCCGGCTTCGACGCCTGGTATCTGGACGGTTTCGCGCCCTCGCGCAACGGCGACATGTGGTCGGAAGAGCTGATGCGTGAGGTTGCCGAAAAGACTGTGGCCGGCGGCACCTTCGCAACTTACGCCGCAGCCGGCTTCGTGCGCCGCAACCTCATCGCCGCCGGCTTTGCCGTCGAACGCCGCAAGGGCTTCGCCGGCAAGCGCGAAATGCTCTGCGGTGTCAGGGCGCCCGCACGGTAAGCCCTACGACTGCGATGGAGATCAGTAACTCGTGCGCTCCGGCTGCAGCTCATCCTTGCCGAGCCATTGCCGGATCTTCTCCTCCAGAAGTTCCGGGCTGATCGGCTTCGACATGTGATCGTCCATGCCGGCGTCGAGGCAGGCTTCGCGGTCGCTTTCGAGGGCATGGGCGGTGACGCCGATGATCGGCACCCGGCGGCCCTGGCCCTTTTCCTTCTCGCGGATCGTCCGGGTCGCCTCATGGCCGTTCATGACGGGCATCGAGACGTCCATCATGATGATGCGCGGCGTGTGGCTTTCCCAGGCGGCGACGGCCTCCTGCCCGTTGTCGACGACCAGGAAGGAGAGGCCCGTCGACTGCAGGATCTGGGTGAAGACGATCTGGTTGACCTCGTTGTCTTCGGCAACCAGCACGTCGACGAATTCGGCCGCCCGCTCTTGCGGCTCGGGCGCAGTTGCAAGTGCAGGCGCCGGTCCGGCCGCTTCCGCCCGCAGCCGGGCGATATCGGCTTCAGAGGCCTGTTTGACGCGGCGGGCGCGGACGACCTCGACGACAGTATTGCGCAGCACGTTGGCGCGTGCCGGCTTCATCAGATGCGCATGGCCGTTCAGCGCGGCGAATTCCTTTTCCGTGCCCGAAATATCCATCGACGTCAGGAAGATGATCGGCAGCTCGACGAAGCGGGGATCGGCGCGCAGCCGGCGCGCGACGTCGGCGCCGTTCATGTCGGGCATGTGATAGTCGAGCACGACGGCGTCGACGGTGACACCGAGATCGGCCGCTGCCTCGAGGATCGCCAGACCGGTGCCGCCACCCTCGGCAGCCACTCCGTCGAAGCCCCAGAGCGAGAGCTGCTCAGTCAGGATGCGCCGGTTCACTTCATTGTCGTCGACGACGAGGATGCGCGCGCCCTGCACATTGATCGGCAGCGGCTTCGGTTCAAGGTGGGCGGCCGCCACCGCAAAAGGCAGGTTCAGGGTGAAGACCGAGCCCTTGCCCCATTCGCTCTCGACATTGATATAGCCGCCGAAGAGATCGACGAGGCCGGCGGTGATCGCGAGGCCGAGCCCCGTTCCCTCATGCCGGCGCGTCGACGAGGTGTCGACCTGCGAAAACTTGTCGAAGACCGATTCGAGCTTTTCTCGGGGAATGCCAATACCGGTATCCTCGATGCGGATGATCGCCATGATCTCCCCGCCGGCGATCGTCTCGAAGCCGACATCGACGAAGACATGGCCGCGCTCGGTGAACTTGACGGCGTTGCCGACGAGATTGGTGACGATCTGGCGGAAACGCCCGGCGTCTCCGATCACCGCGGCCGGCAGATCGGGTGCAGCCCGCACCAGCAGTTCAATGTTCTTCTCGGCGGCATGCGAGGAGAGGAGTGTCGCCACGTCCTCCACCGCTTCGGTGATATCGAAGGCGGCTTTGCGCAGTTTCATCTGTCCGGCATCGATCTTCGAAAAGTCGAGGATGTCGTTGATAATAGTCAGCAGCGCATTTCCCGACTTGACGATAATGTCGATGAAGGTTTTCTGGCGCGTGTCGAGATTGGTCTTGGCCAGCAGTTCTGCCATGCCGAGCACACCGTTCATCGGCGTGCGGATCTCGTGGCTCATATTGGCAAGGAATTCGGATTTGGCGCGGTCGGCGGCTTCGGCGCGCGAAAGGAGCTGGCGCAGTTCCTCCTCGCGGCGCTTGAGCTCGGTGACGTCGGTGAACAGCGCCACCCAATGCTGTCCCCGGCTGACGGTCGCATCCATATTCACCCAGCGCTCGCCGCCGACATGGAAGACGGTGGAAATTGGCTGCCTGGCTGCGATATTCGCCCGCCACTCCTGCAGGATCTCATCCACCGCATCGTGGAAATCGCCGCGTGCCGCGCAGAATTCGAACATGCCGAGCCAGCCCTGGCCGGCCTCGATATAGTGCGGCGGGATCTGCAGGATCTCGGCCATCGCCTCATTGGACATTTTGATGATGCCGTCCTGGACGATGGCAATGCCCTGCGACATGGCATGCGTCGCATCCCGCATCATTTCGCCGAGCCGCTCGAGGGCCGCGCGCGTCTCGTGGATTTCCTTTTCCCGTTCGCGCACCGCCGAAATATCGGCATAGGTGAGCAGAATGCGCTCGTTGGAGATGCGGCGGCTATCGAAGATCACGGATTTGCCGCCCGCCCAGCCAAGCTCGATCGGCTCGGGCTCTTCGGCTTCGAACAGATGTTTGCGGAAGGCGTAGATCTCTTCCGGCGTCTTCGTCCCGTCATAGCGGCCGAGCTCGTCATTACGGCGGATGACGTCGATGAACGGGCGGCCATCGAAGCGATCGTCGAGCGGCAGTTCCCAGATGCTGTAGAATTCGTCGTTGACGTAGAGAATCCGGTGGTCGTTATCGAGGATCAGCACGCCGATTGGCAGCGATCGCAGAATGCTCTCGATGTCCCGATGTAGTATTTCTTGCTGTTTGCGCGATTCAATCAGCGCCTTCTCGCGTTCCTTGAGCGGCGAGATGTCGGAAAAGGAGCCGACGACATAGGTTCGCCCATCCGCCGTCACCACGCGATTGACGCGCGAAATGACGGGATAGACATGGCCGCTATTGCTCGGCATCTCGCTTTCGAGCTCCACCGAAATGCCGTCCCTGAGCGCCAGCAGGTTTTCCTGGTAGATCGCCTCAGCACCTTCTGGCCCGAACATTTCGTGTTCGGTCATTCCCAGATATTCGGAGCGGGCGCGGCCGCTGAAGGTTTCATAATATTTGTTGGCATAGACCAGGCGATGCTTGTCGTCGCGGACGAAGACCGCCACAGGCAGATCCTCCAGGACGGTGCGGAGTACGTCGAGTTCATTGACACTCTCTCCCCAGGCCGATTCCCCGGCGGCCACAGGCGTCGCGCCGTTGCGATAGGCTGCGTTGAAGACCAGCGGGCGTCCGTCGGCTGCAAAGATGCCGATCGGGTGATCGAGGTTCTCCAGTGCCTCGCGCACTTGGGCGAGATCGGCGGCACTTCCGAAATCGTTTACAGTCTTAGAGCTGCCGGCAATCCCGGGCTTGCCCGCAATCCCCCCAAGGGCAACGGCGCGGCGCTCGCGGGCTTCGAAGATGCCGAGCACATAGATCCGGTCCGGCGACGGCGAGAAGCTTTCGATCTGGACGCGCTCGTGGCCCTGGCCTGCGGCATCGAAGCAGATGGCGTTTTCCTCGGTGCCGAACACCAGCGCGCGGCGTTCCCTATCCTCGCGATCCTCTTCCTCGGGGCGGTCAAAGAGTTCGCGGCTGCGCCTGCCGATGAAATCGGAAATCTCGCGGCCCAGGAAATTGGCATAGGCCTCGTTGACGGCGACATAGCGCAGCTCGCTATTCTTGACATAGGCGGGGGTGTCCAGATCGGCGATCCGGCGGCAAGCCAATTCCAGAATGTCCCCGGCTGATTTCAAGAAATTGTCGCTCCCGCAATGAATGGAATATCAACGACAAAGACTATAACGCCAAGGCTTTTAACAAGGTTTTAACCATAAATTTCGAGGGCGGAATTTTACAATCGGCGTACCAGGCTGAAGAGGCCCCGTTCCTGCATGAAATCCAGAGCACGCCGTTATCGGCAGCAAATCCTGTCGGCCGCGATCCGCCTTTACTCTTGGCTAGCTATTGAAATCATGGACGAAATTTAATCTGGAGAGCCCTTGTGCGGCCATCGCTCCGCCGCGATCCGGGCGGAGTCTGGGCATGGCTTTAACAGAAGCCAGTCTAGATAAGGAAGATACCATGTCCGTTCTTCATAAGACCATGGCGACGGGCCTGATCGCGCTGACCTTTGCCGGCGCCTCGCTCGCCACTGCCACCACTGCCGATGCCCATCCGCGCGATGCCTTCTGGGGCGGCCTTGCCGCCGGCGTCGTCGGCGGCGCCCTGCTGTCGGAGGCCGCCCGCCCCGCCTATCCCGTCTATCCGGCTTACCCTGTCTACCGTCCCTACCCCGTCTATCGGACCTATTACCGGCCGCACTATTGCCACCTCGAATGGCGTTACGACCGCTGGGGCGAGCCCTACCGCGTGAAAGTCTGCCCGGAATAGCAAGACCGCATCCGGCGCCGCTTGACCTCCCGGCGGCGCTGGTCCAATCCCCCCGCAGGAGGATCAGCATGCCGGAACCGCTCAAGAAACTGCTGCATGTAGAGCTCGTCGGTGATATGGCCGATCACATTGCGGCCCGTGCGCCCGCCTTCGACCGGGAACGTTTCGCAACTCTGGCGACCGATGGCCTCGCAGCCCTGGAACTGATGGAGCGCTCCGCATTGATCCGTGACGCGCTGCTTGCCACGCTTCCCGGAGATTTTCCTGAAGCAGCCTCTATCCTCAAGGCAAGCCTGCCGGCCGCCGACACGCCGGGACTCTCCGGCTGGATGCTGCTGCCGGTCAATCAGTTCATCGCCGCCCGCGGCACCGATCATTTCGATCTCGGCCTCGACCTCCTCAAGGCGCTGACGCCGCATTTCACCGGCGAATTCGGCATCCGGCAATTCATCCATCGCGACCAGCAACGTGCGCTCGCCATCATTTCCACCTGGGTCGGCGATCCCAACCGGCATGTGCGCCGGCTGGCGAGCGAGGGAACGCGGCCGCGCCTGCCTTGGGCCATGCGCCTGCCGCAACTTGTGAAAGACCCCGCACCGATCCTGCCGATCCTGACCGCGCTGATGGATGATCCGGAGGATTATGTGCGCCGCTCCGTCGCCAACAGCTTGAACGACATCGCCAAGGATCATCCAGATCTGGTCGCCGCCTTTATCGCCGGCCATATCGACGGCGCGTCCGCCGAGCGCCGCCGGCTGCTGAAACACGCCTCTCGCACGATGCTTAAGAAAGGCCATGCGCAGGCGCTTGCCAATTTCGGTTTCGACGCGGCAACCGCGCTGACATGCGAGCTGCGCCTTCAGAACGGCGAAGTGGTGTTCGGCGAAGGGCTGGATTTTGAAATCCGCCTGACCAATTCAGGCGAAACCGCGCACTCACTAATGATCGACTACGCCATTCACCACATGAAGGCCGACGGCTCGCTCTCGCCCAAAGTCTTCAAATGCAAGACGGTCACGCTCGCGCCGGGGCAGAGCCACGCAATCGAGCGCCGCCATGCCATGCGGCCGATCACGACGCGGCGCTATTATCCCGGCGAGCATCGCATCGCCGTGCTCGTCAATGGCGCCGAAAGCGCATCGGAAAGTTTCGTCCTCAGAATGCCGTCGCCTGACCCGGGCTAATGCCTTTTTGTGCGCTGCACTTGACTTTCCACGCAAACTAGCCCAAATGCGGCTCAGCTTTCACCCTTCCGGCCGCCGCGTGAGCGTGCCCCTGCTCGAAAATACGAAACGCAGGAAGAAGGGACAAAAGCGCATTTCGACAGAGCGCCGCACTCTCAAGAGCGGCCAGAAGCGCTGGAAAGCTTTTTCCAACTTGCAAGTTCCCACTTCACGCGGGGTTCTTGACGCCAGAATGAAACCGGATCGCATGGTGCGTTCCGGCGCTAGTCGTTGTGGCGCCCCGAAAGGTTATGCCTTGACTAATTTTGAATCGCTTGGTGTCTCCAAGCCGATCGTCGCCACCTTGTTCCAGCTCGGCATCGAAACGCCGACGCCGATCCAGGAACAGGCCATTCCCCTCCTCATTTCAGGCCGCGATCTGATCGGCCTTGCCCAGACCGGCACCGGCAAAACCGCCGCCTTCGGCCTGCCGCTCATCGAAAAGCTGCTCGCTGACGAGCGCCGCCCCGACAACCGCACGACGCGGACGTTGATCCTGGCGCCGACCCGCGAGCTGGTGAACCAGATCGCCGAGAACCTGAAGAAGTTCATCCGCAAGTCGCCGCTGCGCATCAACGTCGTCGTCGGCGGTGTGTCGATCAACAAGCAGCAGCTGCAGCTCGAAAAGGGAACCGACATCCTGGTCGCGACCCCAGGCCGCCTGCTCGATCTCGTCAACCGCCGCGCCATCACGCTGACGACGGTGCGCTATCTCGTGCTCGACGAGGCCGACCAGATGCTCGACCTCGGCTTCGTGCACGACCTGCGCAAGATCGCCAAACTGGTGCCGAAGAAGCGTCAGACCATGCTGTTTTCGGCCACCATGCCGAAGGCGATCGCCGATCTCGCCGGCGACTATCTCGTCGATCCCGTCAAGGTCGAAGTCACGCCTCCCGGCAAGGCTGCCGACAAGGTCGAGCAGTATGTCCATTTCGTCGGCGGCAAGAACGACAAGACGGAACTGCTACGCAAATCGCTGACCGAAAATCCGGACGGCCGCGCCATCGTCTTCCTGCGCACCAAGCATGGTGCGGAGAAGCTGATGAAGCACCTCGACAATATCGGCTATTCCGTCGCCTCGATCCACGGCAACAAGAGCCAGGGTCAGCGCGAGCGGGCGCTGAAGGCCTTCCGCGAGGGCAGCATCAAGACGCTGATCGCGACAGACGTCGCCGCCCGCGGCATCGACATCCCGGCCGTCAGCCACGTCTACAACTACGACCTGCCCGAAGTGCCGGATGCCTATGTCCATCGCATCGGCCGCACGGCGCGCGCAGGCCGCGACGGCATTGCCATCGCTTTCTGCGCCCCTGACGAAGCAAAGCTGCTGCGAGATATCGAGCGCCTGATGGGCATCGACATATCAGTTGCCAGCGGTGAACCGCCGGCACATATCAGCGCCGGCGGCCCGCGCCGAGGCAACGGCAATGGCAACAACCGCAATCGGGGCGGCACCCAGGGTCGCGGCGAAGGCCGCGGCGATGCCAACCGCTCGGAGCATCGCGGCAGCCGCCAGGAACGCCGCCCGCGCCGCGAAGGCGAAGGCGGCGAAATCCGCGCCGGCGGCGAGGAGCGCCGCGAGCGCCGTCCTCGTCCCGAACGCTCAGGCCGTAACGAGGACTTCCGCGGTCAGCGCCGCGGCGAAGCAGCCCCGGATTTCGGCCCCGACAACGATCTGGCCTCGACCTCCGATTTCCGCCCGGCAAAGCCGCAGCGCCCTGCGCATAACGGCCCCAATGGCCATCATGCCAATGGCGAACCGAGCGGCCATCACCGCGGCAACGGCCGCCACGCTCACGGCCGCCCGGCCCGCAAGCACGGCGAAGACCGTGGACCGCATCAGGCTCAGGGCGGCGAACAGCGCCGCGACGGCAATGGCGGCAACCGCCGCGGCGGCTCGGGCTCTCGCAATGGCGGCGGCCAGCGCCGCGAACGCGCCTGAGCGCCGATTGATTCAAAGGAGAAAAGGCCGGACCTTCGGCCTTGAATATTGGGAGGCCGGAGCATCCGGTGGAATGTCCGGCCTTTTTCTCATTGTAGTGACGACAACACTGCGACGGCAGTACTCGGTCACGTTTCCCGGTTTCTGAACTCACCCAGTTGACGAGATCGAAGCCCTTCGCAGCGCCGGCGGGAGCCTTGCGGTATCAATGCGCTGTGAACCCGCGTCGACGGGCAGCGTGACGCCGCAAAGAACCGCGCCGCGAAGCCGGACCGCTTGCGTCCCGGACGTTTGAGACCTAAATTAGCTCCATGCTTGACCATTCGTCCCGGCCATTGTCGCCGCCAACTATCCCAATGGATGCCCTGAGCGAAGTCCTGCAAGACTTTCGCTTGAGTGGAGTCAATTATGGACGCTGCGAGCTCAGGCATCCATGGAGCATCGCCTTTCCGCAACAACAGCTGCTTCGTTTTCACTTCGTCAGCCAGGGTCCATGCTGGATCCATACCGAAACCCACGGATGGCAGGCGTTGAACGATGGCGATCTGGTGCTGCTGCCGCAAGGTAACGCACACCGGTTGGCGAGCGCGCCTGATGTTGAGGGCGACTCGCTTAAAAGTTGCCAGATTACAAAATTGGGCAGCAACGTCTGCGACGTCGTGCGGGAAGGAACGGGCGCCACCAGCACCCTTTTCTGCGGCTCCATGGCTTTGGGCGCCCATGCGCTTAATCCCTTAATCGCCTTGATGCCCCCAATCATCAAGGGCTGCGATGTGGCCGGCAACGACCCGATCGTGGGCCCCCTGCTGGCCGCTATGTCGGCGGAGGCGACACAACCCCAGATGGGAAGTGCGACGGTCTTGTCGCGTATGGCGGACTTGCTCGCTGCGCGGCTTATCCGTTGCTGGGTCAATTGCAGCGGAGCCTCGACCACCGGCTGGCTCGCTGCCATCCGCGATCCCCAGATCGGTCGTGTGCTGGCGGCCATGCACCGAGATCCCGGCCATAACTGGACCCTTGAAAGCCTCGCTGGTGTGGCAGGCCAGTCGCGCTCGATCTTCGCCGAGCGCTTCAGCGCTATCTTGGGAGAAGGCGCGGCACATTATCTCGCCCGTCTGCGTATGCAGCTTGCCCGCGATTTGTTGGCGCAGAACGGTATGTCGGTCGCCGAGGTAGCCTCACGATTGGGCTATGAGTCCGAGGCGTCTTTCGCGCGTGCCTTCAAGCGCGTCACCAACCTTTCACCGGGGATTGTGCGTCGCACAAATTCCGGACGAACGGACATGGATTTCGGATTTTAAGACACATATCATCCTGAAAACTTCGTCTATGAAATCTCCGAACACAGGAGATCCATCTATGACGGACACAACATCACAATTCGACGAGGCTGCAATTGGCCTGGAGACGGCTGAACCATCCGCGTGGAGCGCGGCGACTTGGTTTGCCGTTGTTTCGATGGCGGCCACCAGCTTTGCACTGGTATCTGCTGAGTTCCTGCCGGCGGGACTGTTGACGCCAATGGCGCGCGATCTCGGCATTTCCGAGGGAACGGCCGGACAGGTCGTCACCGCCACCGCTTCCGTCGGCGCTGTGACGGCCCTTTTGAGCAATGTTCTTATCGGCAGACTGAACCGCAAGGTGGTGCTGGTCGGTCTCAGTGCGTTGGCGGTCGGCTCCAATATACTCGCATCTTTAGCGACCGATTTTTGGCTTTTGTTGTTGGGCCGGGCTGGGCTGGGCATCGCGTTGAGCGGCTTTTGGGCGCTTTCCGTGGCGGTCGTGGCGAGGCTGGTCGGCGCCAACGCGACAGGTCGGGGCATGGCTATCGTCACCCTCGGCGTTTCGCTCGCCACGATAGCTGCGCCATCAATGGGTGCTTTGATCAGCGATTGGCTGGGATGGCGCAGCGCCATGGCGATGACAGCCGGGCTTGCCGCGCTTGCCATGCTGCTGCAGGTGCTCAGCTTGCCGACGCTCCCGGCAAGCACAAGCAACAGTCTCGCTGATGTTTTCCGGCTGACACGACGGCGCGGTGTTCAACTGGGAATGCTTGCTATCCTTTTGCTGATGACCGGACATTTTGCCGGATCGGTTTATGTGCGTCCCTTCCTCGAACAAGTGACGCTCCTTGAAACCAGATCGATCGCCCTGGCACTACTCGGGTTTGGCATCGCCTCGGTGATCGGCAATCTTGCCGGTGGCCGGATGGCCGACGCGAGCATCCGCATAGCGCTCGCAGTCACGGCGGTGTTGATGGCTTTTGCCGCACTCGCTCTGTTGCTTTGGGGCGCTCATACCGCCGTCGCGTTTGCGCTCGTCGCGCTTTGGGGCTTTGCCTTCGGCATGGCGCCGGTAGTGCTGCCGACCAATCTTTCCCGCGCGGCCGCCGACGCTCTGGAAGCGGCGGGCAGCCTGATGGTCGTCTCCTTTCAGGTGGCCATCAGTAGCGGCGCGATTTTTGGCGGCTATATCGTCGACCACTACGGCGCTGCGGGACCATTGACGCTCACCGCTCTCCTGGCGGCGTCGACGGTTGCCTTGGCGCTGCTGCAGCCCCGCAGCTGATCGTCGCTTGCTGCTCGATGGGCCGAGTAGCGCTCTAGGGCGCTCTAGACATGAGGTCGTCGGCAATCGCCGGCGACCTCGCTCAGTTGAGGTTCAAGCCATCCGATTGTTCGACCTTGGCCCAGCCATCAGCCTATACGCTCGCCTGCGCTTGCTGAACGACCCTGCGGTTTGTCATATATACGCCCATCACTACGATCGCGGTGCCGATGATCAACGGCAGCGTCAGCGGTTCCCCGAAGGCAACGAAGGCCTCCAACGCCACCGCCGGCGGCATCAGGTAGATGAGCGAGGCGGCGCGCGAGACCTGTCCGCGGCGGATGAGGTAAAGCAGCAGCCCGACACCGCCCATCGAGAGGCCGAAGACCGACCAGAGAAGCGCGCCACAGGCCTGCGCGGTGCCATCGAAATGCTGGTTTTCGAAGATCAGCGACAACGGCAGGGTGAGGATTAGCGCACCGACATACTGCAGCGTCGCGATGCTTCTGAGATCACCCGACTGCAAGTGTTTCTTTTGGTAAAGCGTGCCGTAAGTGACGGAGCCCATGGCGATGAGGTTGATCGCCAACGGCAGCGCCGCATGGCTGAGATCGGCCGTCGCCGGATCGAAGAGCTTCGGCGAAATCGCGATGGCGATACCGATGAAACCGAGCCCGAGGCCGAGCTTCTGTGTCTGTTGCAACCGCTCGCCGACGAGAAAGGGCGCCGCCATTGCGGTCAGCAGCGGCTGCAGCGCCGCGATGATCCCCGATATGCCGGCCGGCACGCCATTGGCAATCGCCCACCAGAGGCCGGCGAGATAGAAACCATGCAGGAAGAAGCCGGAATAGATGGCGCGCAGCCACGTCGCCCGGCTTGTCGGCCATTGCGCCCGCATCAACAGGCAGAGCACCAGGAATGCCAGGGCCGACAGCGCGTAGCGTATCGAAAGAAAGGTGAAGGGCTCGGAATGCAGCGCCGCATATTTCGCCACCACCCATCCCGTGGACCAGAGCAGAACGAAGAGAGCGGGGGCAAGGCGATCGAGGGACATGGGGGCTCGCAAGAAAGATTCGCCGTGCTGATAACGGCACCCGGGCACCGCAGTCAAAGGCGAAGCGTTGATGCTTACGTGAAATTTCGCTGATGTTGCGGGCGGCAGGCGGGGCCATGCCACCACGGCGAAGAATGACCGGCACTTTCCCAATCTCCCTCATTCCTGTGCTCGTCACAGGAATCCAGTGCGCCCAAGTCCTAGGGCGCGGGAGACTCTCATCATCGTCACAGAGTCATTCACCGCGCAGACGCGCGGTGGCTGGATTCCTGTGACAGGCACAGGAATGAGGGAGGAAGCGCATGCACCCTTTAAACCGCTTGACCGAAAAACCATCACCTGCCTGCATTTTGCGCAGCCCCGGCAGACTGACCACCCTCTCCGCCGCGCCACCTCACTCCGAATGCCCGGATTTTTACCGTTTTCTCGCAGCGCAAAATCTTTTCCCCGAACTGCGCATGGTTCTTGCATTGCAATTTGCGTTGTATTCAAATGAACAAAAAAGGGGAGCCGCACCTTTGGCATTTGATGAAATGATTACCGGGGACGAAAGCCCCCGCCCGCCTTATGAAAAATATTTCGAGTGGTACAACAGCCAAGACCGGTCGCATCTGATTGCCAAGTCCCGCGACGCGGAAAACATCTTCCGGAAGACCGGTATCACCTTCGCCGTTTACGGCCATGCCGACAGTTCCGAAAAGCTCATCCCCTTCGATATTATCCCCCGCATCATCTCCGCCCGCGAATGGCGCAAGCTGGCCCAGGGCATTGAGCAGCGGGTGATCGCGCTCAACGCCTTTCTGGATGATATCTATCACAAGCAGGAGATCATCCGTGCCGGTCGCATCCCGCGTGAACTGATCGAAAACAACGTCGCCTTCCTTTCCGAGATGATCGGCTTCCGGCCGCCTGGCGGCGTCTACACCCATATCGTCGGCACCGACATCGTACGAACAGGCGAAGACCAGTTTTACGTGCTGGAGGACAATGCCCGCACGCCTTCCGGTGTCAGCTACATGCTGGAAAACCGGGAAACCATGATGCAGATGTTCCCGGAGCTCTTCCATGAGAACAAGGTGCAGCGCGTCGAGGATTACCCCTATCTCTTGCGCCAGAGCCTTGCGTCGCTTGCGCCTCCCGGCTGTACCGGCAAGCCGCGCGTCGCTGTGCTGACCCCCGGCATCTACAATTCTGCGTACTACGAACATTCGTTCCTGGCCGACATGATGGGCGTCGAACTGGTCGAGGGCTCGGACCTGCGCGTCATTGACGGCAAGGTGAAGATGCGCACGACCCGTGGCTACGAGGCGATCGACGTGCTCTATCGCCGCGTCGACGACGATTTCCTCGACCCGCTGACATTCCGGGCCGATTCCGCCCTTGGCATTCCCGGCATCATGGATGTCTACCGCTCTGGCAACATCACCATCGCCAATGCGCCGGGCACCGGCATATCGGACGACAAGGCCATCTATTCCTACATGCCGGAGATCGTCGAATTCTATACCGGCCGCAAGGCGCTTCTGGAAAACGTCCCGACCTGGCGCTGCTCGGAAGCATCAAGCCTGAAATACGTGCTGGAGCACTTGGAGGAGCTCGTCGTCAAGGAAGTGCACGGCTCCGGCGGCTACGGTATGCTTGTGGGACCGACGGCATCGAAGAAGGAACGCGCAGATTTCGCCGAAAAGCTGAAGGCCAAACCGAACAATTACATCGCCCAGCCGACCCTGTCGCTCTCCACCGTGCCGATCCTCGTCAACAAAGGGATCGCGCCGCGCCATGTCGACCTTCGTCCCTATGTACTCGTTTCCGACAAGGTCCAGATCATTCCGGGCGGTCTCACCCGCGTGGCGTTGAAGCAGGGCTCGCTGGTGGTCAACTCCAGTCAGGGCGGCGGCACCAAAGACACCTGGGTACTGGAGGACTGATGCTCGGAAGAACTGCAAACGGCCTCTACTGGATGTTCCGTTACATCGAGCGCGCCGAAAATATCGCCCGCCTGATCGACGCCGGGCTGCGCATGTCGTTGACCCGCAGCAGCGCCGGCGACGACAACTGGGATGGCGTGCTGCAAAGTGCCGGCGTGCGCGAGGCCTATGACGAGGGCCACGCCAAGCTGACCAATGCCGATGCGATCGATTATCTCCTGCGCGATCGCTCAAACCCGTCAAGCGTCATGTCCTGCATCGACTCCGGCCGCAACAATGCCCGCATGGTGCGCACCGCGCTGACGCGGGAGACCTGGGAAGCAACCAACGAATGCTGGATCGATCTGAAATCTTTGCTCGAAAAGCGCGTGAAAGCCGCCGACATGCCGGAGGTGATCGACGTCATCAAGCGCCGCGCTGGCCTCATCCGCGGCGCCTTCCACGGCTCGACGCTACGCAACGAACTCTATAACTTTGCCCGCATCGGCACTTTCATCGAGCGGGCGGACAATACGAGCCGCATCCTCGACGTCAAATATTACGTGCTGCTGCCCTCGGTTTCCGCCGTCGGCTCATCACTCGACAACGTGCAGTGGGAATCGATCCTGCGCTCGGTCTCCGCGCACCGCGCCTATAGCTGGGCCTATGACGGCGAGTACCGGGCAATGAACATCGCCGACTTCCTCACCCTGAATGTGCAGATGCCCCGCTCGCTGGCCTATTGCTACGAGAAGATCGTCAGCAATCTCGGTTATCTCGCCCAGGATTACGAGGAACGGCTTCCCGCCCACGATACGGCGGACGCGATCCGCACCACCCTGCAGACGCGGGCGATCCGCGACATCATGGATCAAGGCCTGCATGAGTTCCTCGAGGATTTCGTCGCGCGCAACAACCAGCTCGGCATGGAAATTTCCGACGGCTACCGGTTCTACGTTTAAGCGGATCAGAATATGAGACTGAAGATCAGCCACCTCACCGAATACCGCTACGACGATCCGGCGAAATTCTCCCTGCAACGGCTGAGACTGACACCGCCGACAAACAATGGCCAGACTGTGCTCGGCTGGTCGCTGAAGGTCGAGGGTGCGACGCCCGAAGTCGAATATGACGACCAGTTCGGCAACCACGTCAACCTGGTCTCGCTGGAAGGCGAGCAGCAGGTGACGCGCATTCTCGCCGAAGGCGAGGTCGAAACCATAGATCAGAACGGCGTCACCGGGCCGCATACCGGTTTCTGTCCACTCTGGCTCTTCCTGCGCGAAACGCCGCTCACCAGGAGCGGCAAGCTGGTGAAGGAACTGATCAGAACCGTCAACGGCGATAACGAACTCGCCCGCATGCATGCGCTGATGGCAGCCATTCACGAGACCGTCATCTACAGGCCAGGAACCAGCGACGCTGCGACGACGGCCGAACAGGCGCTGGAGAAGAAGAGCGGTGTCTGTCAGGATCATGCGCATATCTTCGTTGCCGCCGCCCGCGCCCTGCAGGTGCCGGCGCGGTATGTCTCCGGCTATCTGATGATGGAAGAAAAGGTCGAACAGGCGGCGACCCATGCCTGGGCCGAAGCCCATATTCCCGGCCTCGGCTGGGTCGGCTTCGATCCGGCCAACGAGATCTGCCCGGATGAACGATACGTCCGCATCGCCTCTGGCCTATGCTATCGCGACGCCGCCCCGATCTCAGGCATGCGCATCGGCACGCCGGGCGAAACGCTATCCGTGACCGTGAAGGTCGAGGATGGCGGCCAGATGCAAAGCCAGAGCCAGAGCTGAGGGCTCCGCACGCCTAAGCCCCGATGAGCTAACCTGCGGCAAAAGCCTGCAGGTGGCCCTGTGCGCCGTAGCTGAAGATCGCCTGATCGGCCGTAAGCAGCGGGACGCGGTGGAAACGGGCCGTGGCCACGACGATGCGGTCGGCGGGTCGGCATGAAATTCGCCGGGTAGCCGAACGCTGTCTATCGCGATGGGAGGCTCGATGGGCGCGAGCTGAAGCCAGGCAACGACAGCGCTCTGTCAATCCATCGCCTGACATCGTCGCCACCATATCCTTGTCGAACAAGTGCGACGGGGAAGGCGGCTCTTTACCCGCCTTCAGCTCTTCACTCGACGTCATCCTCGGCCTTGTGCCGAGGATCTGCTGCCCTATCGAACGGAGGCAGATGCTCGGGATAGGCCCGAGCATGACGAAAGAGGCGTACGCGACTTGTCAGCAACAAAAAGGCGGGGCTCTCACCCGCCTTTTCAAAGATTCCAATCTCTGAATGCGTTTTCGCTCAGTGGCTGTCCTTGCCGACAGCATTTCCGCGACATCCCTTGAGGAAGTCGAGATCGGCGCCGGTATCGGCTCCTTCGACATGCTGCTGGTGCAGGAAGGCATAGCCCGAAGTCGGCAGATCATGGTTCGGCTGCCATTCGGCAAGACGGCGCGCCAGTTCCTCGTCTGAGATGTCGAGATGCAGACGACGGTTCGGAACGTCGAGCTCGATCATGTCGCCGGTCTTGACGACCGCCAGCGGGCCGCCGACCGCCGCTTCCGGCGAGGTATGCAGCACCACGGTGCCGTAGGCCGTTCCGGACATGCGAGCGTCGGAAATGCGCACCATGTCGAGGATGCCCTTCTTCAGCACCTTCGGCGGCAGCCCCATATTGCCGACCTCGGCCATGCCGGGATAACCCTTGGGCCCGCAATTCTTCATCACCATGACGCAATTCTCGTCGATGTCGAGATTGTCGTCGTTGATCTTGGCCTTGTAGTCGTCGATGTCCTCAAACACGACCGCCCTGCCCCGGTGGACCAGAAGATGCGGCGAAGCCGCCGAGGGCTTCAGCACTGCGCCCTTGGGCGCGAGGTTGCCGCGCAGCACGACGATGCCGCCGGACGACGTCAGCGCCTTCTCGGCGGGCAGGATGACCTCCTCGTTCCAGTTGACGACATCCTTGACTTCGTCCCAGACGGTTTCGCCGGAGACCGTCAGCGCGTCCTTGTGCAGAAGGCCGGCTTCGCCGAGGCGCTTCAGCACGACAGGTAGGCCGCCCGCATAGAAGAACTCTTCCATCAGGTACTTGCCCGACGGCATCAGGTTGACGATCGTCGGAACGTCGCGGCCACAGCGGTCCCAGTCGTCGAGCGTCAGATCGATGCCGACGCGGCCGGCAATGGCGAGCAGATGGATGACGGCATTGGTCGATCCACCGATCGCCGCATTGGCGCGGATAGCGTTCTCGAAGGCCTGCTTCGTCATGATCTCTGAGGGCTTCAGATCGTCCTTGACCATCTGCACGATACGGCGGCCGGTCAGTTGCGCCATGACCTTGCGGCGGGAATCGACGCCGGGGATCGCGGCATTGCCTGACAGCGCCATGCCGAGCGCCTCGGCCATCGACGCCATCGTCGAGGCCGTGCCCATCGTATTGCAAGTGCCCGACGAACGGCTCATCGACGCTTCCGCTTCGAGGAATTCGGCCTGCGTCATCTCGCCGGCCTTCACCATCTCGGAGAACTTCCAGAGATGCGTGCCGGAGCCGACGCGTTCACCGCGGAAATAGCCGTTGAGCATCGGACCGCCGGTGACGACGATCGACGGCAGGTCGCAGGAGGCAGCACCCATCAGCAGCGACGGCGTGGTCTTGTCGCAGCCGACGAGCAGCACGCAGCCATCCATCGGCTGGCCGCGGATTGCCTCTTCTACCGCCAGCGCAGCAAGGTTGCGGTACATCATCGCGGTCGGGCGGAAGGTGTTTTCGGACGCGGAGAACACCGGCACCTCGAGCGGGAAGCCGCCCGCCTCCCAGACACCCGCCTTCACCTTCTCGGCAAGCTCTCGGAGATGGCCGTTGCAGGGGGTCATATCCGACCAGGTGTTGAGGATGCCGATAACCGGCCGTCCGTCGAACAGGTCGTGCGGATAACCCTGGTTCTTAAGCCAGCCGCGATGATAAATCACGTCGCGGCTCGTGCCGCCGTACCATTCCTGCGACCTCAGCCTGCGCGGCCATTCCGCTTTCTTCTTCATAATCTCTGTCCTTCAGGTGACTGCCGGGCCGCCTCGTACGGCCCGGATCATCGGATATCTCAAGCCAGCGTGTAAGCGGTCTTGACCGTTGTGTAGAACTCGGCGGCGTACTTGCCCTGCTCACGCGGGCCATAGGACGAGCCCTTACGGCCGCCGAACGGAACGTGGAAATCGACGCCTGCCGTCGGCAGGTTGACCATGACCATGCCGGCTTCGGAATTGCGCTTGAAATGCGTCGCATGTTTCAGGCTGGTAGTGGCGATGCCGGCCGAAAGGCCGAACGGCGTGTCATTGGCGATGGCAAGCGCCTCATCGTAATCCTTCGCCCGGATCACCGAGACCACAGGCCCGAAGATTTCCTCGCGCGAAATGCGCATCTGGTTGGTCGCTTCGGTAAACAGCGTCGGCTGAAGGTAGAAGCCGGGTGTTTCGCGCGAGATGACCTCGCCGCCAAAGGCGAGCTTGGCGCCTTCCCTCTTGCCGATCTCGATATAGTCGGTATCGGTCTTCAGCTGCCGTTCGTCGACGACGGGACCGATATGGGTACCGGCCTTGAGCGCATTGTCGACGACGAGCGTCTTCAGCTTGTCGGTGAGCGCCGCGACGAACTTGTCGTGGATGCCTTCGGTGACGATCAGGCGCGAGGACGCCGTGCAGCGCTGGCCGGTCGAGAAGAAGCCTGAATTGGCGGCTGCCTCGACGGCGACGTTGAGGTCGGCATCGTCGAGCACGACCATCGGGTTCTTGCCGCCCATCTCGAGCTGGAACTTGCGGTTATGCTCGATGGAGGTGGCGGCGACGCGCCGGCCGGTGCCGGTGGAACCGGTAAAGGTGATGCCGTGAACGTCGGGACTTTCGAGCATGGCCTGGCCGACGACCGAGCCCTTGCCCATGACGAGGTTCAGGACGCCCTTCGGCAGCCCTGCCCTGTTGAGGATATCGACGATCGCCCAGGAGCAGGCCGGCACCAGTTCGGCCGGCTTGAAGACGATCGTGTTGCCGTAGCAGAGCGCCGGCGCGATCTTCCATGCGGGAATGGCGATCGGGAAGTTCCACGGCGTAATGATGCCGATAACGCCGAGCGCCTCCCGGGTGATCTCGACACCGATATTCGGGCGAACCGACGGGATGACCTCGCCGGCCAGCCGCAGAGCCTCGCCAGCGAAGAATTCGAAGATCTGCGAGGCGCGGATGACTTCGCCGGTCGCCTCAGGCAGGGTCTTGCCCTCTTCGCGGGCGAGCAGCGCGCCGAGCTCGTCCTTGCGCGC
The DNA here is from genome assembly GCF_030182485.1 of Rhizobium atlanticum. Lineage (NCBI taxonomy): Bacteria > Pseudomonadati > Pseudomonadota > Alphaproteobacteria > Hyphomicrobiales > Rhizobiaceae > Rhizobium > Rhizobium atlanticum. Next base: position 93,155 of record NZ_JAQJCJ010000021.1, on the reverse strand, counting down.
CATGATCTCGTCGCCCGTCTTCTTCAGGATGACGTGGCGTTCCCAGATGCCGGAGCGCGACCAGGCCGGAAATGCGGCCTTGGCGGCGGCGATGGCGTTTCTCGTATCTTCCGCGCTGCCGTCGGCATAGAGGCCGACGACCTCGTTCGTATCCGACGGATTGATGTTCTTCGTCGCGTTCGTGCCGACCCATTCGCCGGCGATCAGGTTTTGATAAATGGTCATGGGCTGAACAAGCCTCCTTTACCGTTTACATCACGATCCGGCCACCAGGCGGCCGGATCTCAAAAATCAGAGCTGCTTGACGGCGATTTCTTCTTCGGCCGCGATCTTCAGCGGATTCCTGAGCGGCAGGCCGAATTCGGCGACTTCGATCTCGAAGACGTCGTCCTCTTCCGTCTTGATGCCGTCGGCAAAGGACAGGGTCGCCGTGCCGAACATATGGACATGGACATCGCCGGGAACACGGAAGAGGCCATATTTGAAATGGTGATATTCGAGGTTCGCGAAGGTGTGCGACATGTTCGCCTCGCCCGACAGGAAGGGCTTTTCGAAGATCACCTTGTCGCCGCGCTTGATGCGCGAAGTGCCGCGGATATCGTCGGGTGCAGCGCCGATGCGGATTTCCGGACCATAGGCGGCCGGGCGCAGTTTCGAGTGGGCCAGATAGAGATAGTTAATCCGTTCGGTGACGTGGTCCGAAAACTCGTTCGACAGCGCAAAGCCGATGCGGAACGGCGTACCGTCCTTGGCGATGACGTAAATGCCGGCCATTTCAGGCTCTTCGCCGCCATCGAGCGCGAAGGAGGGCGAGATGAGCGGAGCGCCGGGGGCAGCCGTGCCATAGCCGTTGCCCTTGTAGAACCATTCGGGCTGCACGCCTTTTTCACCGGATTTCGGCTTGCCGTTCTCCAGGCCCATCTTGAACATCTTCATCGAGTCGGTCAGCGTTTCCTCGGCCGCCTCGCTGGTCTTCTTGTGCATCGAATCGCGGGTAGCGGCGGAGCCGAGATGGGTCAGGCCAGTGCCGGTCAGATGCAGGTGGGCGGCGTCGGGATGGGTGATCGGCGGCAGGAAGCGGCCTTCCGCATAGGCCTTTTCGAGATCGACGGCATCGCCGTAACCATGAGCCTCGATAACCGTGGCAAGCGACTTGCCGCCGTCGGCCGCTTCCATCGCCAGCGCATAGACACTGCCGGCATTCTTGACCGACCTTGCCGCACCGCCCTGCTCGCGCACGGCGACGACGATCTCTCCGTTGGCACCCTTGATCTGGGAAATAAGCACGACTTCAATCCTTCTCGTTTCGGCGAATCTAAGAAAAAGCTCCGCCTGTCCGGCTCCCACGGGAGCCGGAATCCATCATTCATATGACTGCGAATGCCTGGACTGCGCTTAGGCGCTCAGCCCTTGTTCTTGTTGTAGACGTCGAAGAACACGGCGGCGAGAAGCACCGCACCCTTGACCATCTGCTGCGAGTCGGTGCCGAGACCGTGGATCGACATGCCGTTGTTCATGATACCCATGATAAGCGCGCCGATCACCGCACCCGTCACCTTGCCGACACCGCCCTGGGCCGATGCGCCGCCGATGAAGCAGGCGGCGATGACGTCGAGCTCGAGACCGAAACCGCCCTTGGCCGTCGCCGAGTTGAGGCGCAGCGCTACGATGAGGCCGGCAAGACCGGCAAGCAGGCCCATATTGGCGAATGTCAGGAAGGTCAGCCGCTCGGTATTGATACCGGAAAGCTTCGTCGCCTTCTCGTTGCCGCCCATGGCGTAGATGCGGCGGCCGATCGTCGTACGGCGGGTAATGAAGGCATAGGCGGCGACGAGAACGAGCATGACGACCAGCACGTTCGGGAAGCCGCGATAGATCGACAGTTGGTAGCCGAGCCCCAGGATAGCGAGCGAGACAATAATGTTCTGGGCGAGGAAGAAGCCCATCGGCTCGACGTCATTGCCGTGCTTCTCGTTCGACAGGCGCTTGCGCCAGGCCAAGTAGAACAGGGTGACGGCGCCGACGACGGTCAGGATGATCGAGGTCGAGTTGATGCCGCCCATATCGAAGAGGTTGGGCAGGAAGCCGATGCTGATCAGCTGGAACTCCGGCGGGAACGGACCGATGCTGGTGCCGGTGCCCGATGCCGTCATCACGAACAGCGTCAGACCGCGGAAAACCAGCATGCCGGCGAGTGTGACGATGAAGGACGGGATCTTGTGATAGGCGACGAAATAGCCCTGCAGACCGCCGACCAGCGCGCCAAGCGCCAGGCAGACGACGCCTGCCAGGACATAATTCATGTGCCACTGCACCGTCATCACGCCGGCGATGGCGCCGATGAAGCCGACGACGGAGCCGACCGACAGATCGATATGGCCGGCGACGATGACGAGCAGCATGCCGAGCGCCATGATGACGATGAACGAGTTCTGCAGGATGATGTTGGTCAGGTTGAGCGGCCTGAAGAGAACGCCGCCGGTCGAGAACTGGAAGAACACCATGATCGCGATGAGTGCGATGAACATGCCGTATTCGCGGATGTTGCCGCGAATGTAGTCTCCGATCGAGACGACACGCCCCTGCTCAGCGATGGGTTGATTGATCGGCGTCATTGTTTCTTCTCCCCTGAGCGCATGATAGCGCGCATGATGGTTTCCTGGCTTGCTTCTCCCTTCGGCAGTTCAGCGACGATGCGTCCTTCGTTCATCACGTAGATGCGGTCACAAGTGCCAAGCAGTTCGGGCATTTCCGACGAGATCATCAGAACGCCTTTCCCATCGGCGGCAAGCTGGTTGATGATAGTATAGATTTCGTATTTCGCCCCGACATCGATGCCGCGCGTCGGCTCGTCCAGGATCAGGACATCGGGGCCGGAGAACAGCCACTTCGACAGCACCACCTTCTGCTGGTTGCCGCCGGAAAGATTGACTGTCTCCTGGAATATGCTGGAGGAGCGGATGCGCAGCTTCGACCGATAGTCGGCCGCAACGCGCGATTCCTTGACGCTGTCGATGACCGAGGCATTGGACACAGCCTTCAGATTGACGAGGGTCGTATTGTGCAGGATCGTGTCGTTGAGCACCAGGCCGAGTTGCTTGCGGTCTTCGGTGACATAGGCGAGACCGGCGTCGATCGCCTTGCGCACGGTGCTGACATCGACCGGCTTGCCGTGCATCAATGCTTCGCCCGAGATCTTGTGGCCATAGGACTTGCCGAACAGGCTCATGGCGAACTCGGTGCGCCCTGCCCCCATCAGCCCGGCGATACCGACGACCTCGCCCTTGCGGACGGTAATGTTGATATTGTGCAGGACCTGACGGTCGCGGTGCTGCTGGTGATAGGCGTTCCAGTTCTTCACTTCGAGAATGGTTTCGCCGATCGGCACCGAACGCGGGGGATAACGGTCTTCGAGATCGCGGCCGACCATGTTGCGGATGATAATGTCTTCGCTGATCTCGTCGGCGTGACAGTCGAGCGTCTTGACGGTCATGCCGTCGCGTAGGACGGTGATCTGGTCGGCAACCTTGCGGATCTCGTTCAGCTTGTGGGAAATGATGATCGAGGTGATGCCCTGCTTGCGGAATTCCATCAACAGCATGAGCAACGCATCGGAATCGCTTTCGTTGAGCGAGGCCGTCGGCTCGTCGAGGATGAGCAGCTTGACGCTCTTCGACAGCGCCTTGGCGATCTCGACGAGCTGCTGCTTGCCGACACCGATGTCGGTCACCAACGTGTTCGGAGATTCGGACAGGCCGACCTTCTTGAGCAGCTGCTTGGTACGGTTGAAGGTCTCATCCCAGCTGATGACGCCATTCTTGGCGTTCTCGTTGCCGAGGAAGATGTTTTCGCCGATCGACAGCAACGGCACGAGCGCCAGTTCCTGGTGGATGATGACGATGCCGATTTCTTCGGAGTCCCTCAGCGCCTTGAAGTGGCGCGTCTCGCCTTCATAGACGATATCGCCGTCATAACTTCCGGTGGGATAAACACCCGATAGCACTTTCATCAGGGTCGATTTGCCGGCCCCGTTTTCGCCTACCAATGCGTGAATTTCACCCTTGCGAACCTTGAGGTTCACGTTCTCCAGCGCCTTGACGCCCGGGAACGTCTTGGTGATGCTCCGCATTTCGAGGATGGTATTGTCCATAGTCAAATTTCCAGCGTCCCCAGCCCGTCAATGGGTGGGTAATCATAAAATCGAAGGCCGGAACCCGCAAGCGCAGGCTCCGGCCTCCAGCTTAACTTACTTCAGCTTGTCTTCGGTGTAGTAACCGCTGTCGATCAGGACCTGCTTGTAGTTGGTCTTGTCGACGGCAACCGGCTTCAGCAGATAGGACGGTACGACCTTGACGCCGTTGTCGTAGGTCTTGGTGTCGTTGACCTCGGGCTCCTTGCCGGACATGACGGCATCGACCATGGAAACCGTGACCTTGGCGAGTTCGCGGGTGTCCTTGAAGATCGTCGAGTACTGTTCGCCAGCGATGATCGACTTGACCGACGGGATTTCAGCGTCCTGGCCGGTGACGATCGGCAGCGGCTGGCTGGCAGTGCCGTAACCAACGCCCTTCAGCGAGGAGATGATGCCAATCGAGAGGCCGTCATAGGGAGACAGGACGGCGTCGACCTTGGCGTCGGTGTAGTTGGCCGAGAGCAGGTTGTCCATGCGGGCCTGGGCCGTTGCCGGATCCCAACGCAGCGTGCCGACCTTGTCCATGCCGGTCTGGCCGGACTTCACGACGAGCTTGCCCGAGTCGATGTAGGGCTGCAGGACGGACATGGCGCCATCATAGAAGAAGAAGGCGTTGTTATCATCCGGCGAACCGCCGAAGAGTTCGATGTTGAACGGGCCCTTGCCGTCCTTGAGGCCGAGACCGTCAACGATGGAGTTGGCCTGAAGAACGCCGACCTGGAAGTTGTCGAAAGTGGCGTAGTAGTCGACGTTTGCCGAATCGCGGATCAGGCGGTCATAAGCAATGACCTTGATGCCGGCATCATGGGCCTTCTGGAGAACGTCGGACAGCGTCGTGCCGTCGATCGAAGCGATGACGAGAACCTTGACGCCCTTGGTCACCATGTTTTCGATCTGCGACAGCTGGTTCGGAATGTCATCGTCGCCATACTGCAGGTCGGTGCCGTAACCGGCGGCCTGCAGTTGCTTGACAATGTTGTTGCCGTCGTCGATCCAGCGAGCCGAAGCCTTGGTCGGCATTGCAATGCCGACGGTGCCCTTGTCCGCGGCCATCGCCGGTGCAACGAATGAAGCGACGCCGAAGGCAGCCGCAGCCATCAATGAGATAATGGATTTCATTTCTCTCTCCCTTGTTAATAGAGCAGCGGACGAAAAATCGCCCGCCCCGAAACTGTGGCAGGTTCCGTATTGGATAGTTACTTCAGATGGTGAGAAACGAAGTAGGTCTCCTCCACGATCTCACACGTGTTGAGTGCCAACCAGCACACGGCGGCAAACTGGTATGGATTCCTATAACTGTCAAATAGAATAAGTGGTAATGTGCATAACAATTTTGGTATATCGTTAAAAAGTATTACTTTTGATGGAGCGCAGTGGGGAGGCTGCAACCATGACGATCGTTTCAGAGCCCGTTTTGATGGATCACGTCGATATCCACAGCGACAATTTTGGCGACGACAGCTTTCTCCGTTCGGGACTTAAGCTGAATCACCTGCGCATTATCGTCGCAATCGAAGATAGTGGACAGATTTCCGCAGCCGCAGAAGTTCTCAACATCTCACAGCCCGCCGCATCGCGCATGCTGTCGGAAATGGAGGCGATTACCAAGACATCGCTCTACGAGCGCGTCGCCCGCGGCGTGGTGCTGACGACCTTCGGCGCGGCGCTTGCCAGACGCGCCCGCAAGATCCTTCTGGAGTTGCGAGAGGCGAGCCGCGAGATCGGCGAATTGAAGAGCGGCAAGGGCGGCTCGGTCTTCATCGGCGCGGTGACGGCGCCGGCCATGAGCCTCGTCGTGCCGGCGATCGACAGGGTGCGCAAGGCCTATCCTGGAATCGAGATCAACATCCAGGTGGAGACGAGCAACGTGCTCGCCCGCGAGTTGCTTGCCGCCCGCCACGACTTCATCATCGGCCGCATTCCCGACGACCTCAACCCGCGCCTGTTCGAGGTGAAAGAGATCGGCATCGAACGTGCCTGCCTGATCGTGCGCAACCGCCATCCGCTCTTGAAAAGGAAGAAGACGAGCAGCCTTATCGATGTCCGGGATTACGACTGGGTGTTCCAGCCGCCGGGCACTCTGCTGCGCCGCACGATCGAGGACATTTTCCTGTCACACGACGTGGCGCTGCCGGAGAACATCGTCAACACCTCGTCGCTGTTGCTCACCTGCGCCATCGTCTGCGAAACCGATGCGATCGCCCCCGTCGCCGTCGACGTCGCCCATTTCCTCGCAAGCCAAGGCGCGAGGGCGTCCGATGTGCGCATGCTGCCGATCGATTTCGACATCAACGTCAAGCCCTACAGCCTGATCACCGCGAGAGAACGGGCGCTGCCGCCGAGCGCCAAGCTGCTCTATAACATCATCATCGAGGAGAGCCGCAAGCAGGGCGGTTAGATCCCGGCGCCGGGCCGCGGTTCTCGGACGACAGATGCTCCACCGATTTAACCCGGCAAGCCCTGCGCCATCTTGCCAGGATCTAATGTCTTCGAGAGGAAGGCGCATGCTGTTCGGACAATCGGTATTTCAATCAGTGCTCGAGCGGCTGAGGGCGGAAGAAGAACCGGCCGAAGAGACGCAAGCGCCGGCTGCCCACCGCGTTTCCGGGCTTGCCACCGGCCTCGCATTCGATGTCATGCAAGGCATCTCGGTCGCCTCGCAGCGGATTGGCGAAGCCTATTTCGATAATCTGGGCGGCGGGCCTGCGGCCGAGGAGGCTCCCCCACCGCAGCCGGAGCCCGTCATGCCGAACCATCTCGCCCGCATTGCCCCCGAAGAGATCGCCATCGAACTGGCGATCGCTGCCGCCGATACGCAACAGACGCTGAACGAGAAGCGGCGCGCCTTTGCCAAGGCCAATCATCCTGATGGTGTCGCAGCGCCTTTCCGCGACAATGCCAACAGGCGCATGATGGTCGCCAATCTGCTGATCGACGAGGCGATGCGCCGCCTGCCGCGTAGCTGAAAACTGTCTCCCATGCAGGCAAATTTTCCGGGCTTTGAGGAGCCGTCGATTTGCGACAGCTATGTGTGCTGCTTCAATGGATCGACCTCGGCTACGGAAGTGATTAACACGCTCAGCCTGGGCTTGGCGATCCTGCTTATCGTCGGATGCGCGCTGGGGCTGCCGTTCACTCTCAAGACGCATCGGGAGTTTTTTGCTGCCGCCGAGCACGCCGAGACCGACGAAACCCCGTGGCCGATCGGGGTGGCGCTGACCACACTCGCCGGTGTGACGATACTGGTCGCCCTGGTCAGCGAAATCTTCGTCGAGTCGGTGCAGGAGGCTGCCAAGGTTTTTGGGATGACGCCCGCCTTTGTCGGTTTCATCGTCGTCGCACTGGTGGGCGGCGCAGCCGAAATGGCTGCATTTTCCGGTGCACGCAGGCTTAAATTTTGCGAAAGGCTTAGCAGACCAGCTGATGAAAGCGGAAAATCTTGTCGTGCTCGGACCCGATCGGCCGGGTGCCCAACCGATCGTTCTACAGTTCGATCTGCAGGGAAGCGTGGTTATCGAGGGATCGGCCTTTCCTGGAGTCTGACGAAGCCCATCAAGGATGTCTCCATGGCCTAGCGTTTCAGATCATATGTTTGATGGGATGCGCGAAGCTCCGCCAAGGTTTTGCCGACGCAGGTGCCTCCACCTTCGCCGCCGATCGCCTTGGCCTTGCCGTCAAGGGTGATCGTGCCGGCGATGCGTTCGGACGCCTGATAGGTTGCAACGCCATCCTGCGAGATGCGTGACAAGTAGAAGGTGTGGTAGGTTTCATTGTACTTGCACTGGATGACCAAAGGAAATTGCTCAAACAGATCGTCCTGCGCCTGTACGGCGAGTAGAAAGGTCACCAGCCACAGCAGACCCGCAACGCATGTAGTGACCGCGGCATTCGATCTCCGGCCGAATAAATATCTCATTGTTTAACCCCTCTTTGAACGATCAATCCATCGCGGCTTTTGCTTCCGTGCTTCTGCATTACCTTGTTCCCGAAGCGCCCCCGACGTCCGGGCGAAATGCGTCAGGTGGTGAGCGCGATGAGCGCATCACGATCCAGAAGGCGAACGACACGCTGCAGCTTGCCTTTCAGGCAAAGGACGCCTTTTTCGCGGAGTTTCGTGAAGCAGCGGGCAACCGTCTCGACTGTCAGCCCGAGATAGTCGGCGACATCGCTGCGCGACATCATCATGTCGAATTCCAGATCTTTCGGATGACGGTCGGCCATTTCACAAACGAAAGCCGCGACCCGCTTCAGCGCACTTTGCTCAGTGATGACGAGCTGCTTGTGCTGCGCCTTTGCGAGGTTCGTCAGCGCGATGTGAAGAAGATCGACAGGAACGACTGCGTTCTGATTGGTTCGAAAGGGCTTGATGGAGGTCTCGCAGACGGCTTCCGCGAAGTCGGTTCGAACATTCGTTTCAAGGCCGAACCATTCGCCCTCGCCGCAAAATGCTAGGATATATCGCTGTCCACTGGCCATCAGGCGATAAATTCGCACCGCACCGGTTTCGACCTGATAGATCGCAAGTGCATGTTCGCCTTCGCTGTAGATTGTCTCGTTGGCCTTGAGCTTGATCGACTGATCTTTGGTTGTTCCGACAGCTGTTCCGTGTCGACTGGCCGGAATTGCCGTTTGCCTTATGGTCGCGTGGTGTTGAAGCATATGCGTTGCCCCCCAAATCCGCTTGGCAACATAACCAATCGCCGCCTGCCCCGATATTCGAGAAACCCCTTAAGTATCGCTACGGAAGCCTGGTCACCGACAGCTCTCTGCCGCGGCGCCTGGCCTATCGGGCAGGCGCCCAAGCACCGTGGCCGGAAAGGGCCTTGGCGTTTTCGATAGGCTGCGCTACCGCAATGGCCATTCGCATGAGTTCCGCCAGATTACGGGCGCCCATTTTCGCCATCACATTGGCGCGGTGGACTTCGACGGTGCGTGCACTGATACCAAGCTGATACGCGATCATCTTGTTCTGCAAGCCGTCAAGAACGCCGGCCAGAACCTGGTGTTCGCGTTCCGTGAGCTGGCGAAGCCGTGCTGCGACGCTCTCGGAATCTGCGATGATCCCACCCGAGCGCTTCTGTCCTACCGCCGCGTTGATCGCCGCTATCAGCGCCTCTTCTCTGACGGGCTTTTCAAGGAAATCCGATGCGCCGGCCTTCATTGCCCGGACGGCGGCGGCGATGTCGCCCTGAGCGGTAATGACAATGACCGGAACGTTCAGTCTCAAACGGCGCAGGCGCTGGAGCAGCTCGATGCCATCAATTTCGGGCATGCGCAGGTCGGTCACGAGGCAGCTTCGTCTCGAAAGCGGCAACAGTTCCAGAAAGGCTTTGGCAGAACTATGCGTCCGAACGGCGAAACCTGCCGATACCAACAGAAACGTCAAAGATCGCCTGAGCGACTCCTCGTCATCGACGAGATGGATCGTAAGGTCGTTTGCCATTGGTTGTTGTCTCCAGCAGCGGAAGGGAAAACGAAAGGATGGAACCGCCATCCCTTTGATTTTGCGCGCTTATGCGGCCGCCATGCGCCTCGATGATGCGCTTGGACAGTGCCAGGCCCATGCCGAGGCCGCGCGGTTTGCTGGTTACGAAGGGACGAAACAGCGCCTCTTCGATATCGGCCGCAATTCCGCAGCCGTTGTCGGACACGTCGACAATGAGACGGGATAAATCGTCGGTTCTGGTTCGGATGGTGATATGCGGCCGCGCAATACCGTCGGTAGCCTCCACGGCGTTGCGAACAAGGTTCGTCAGCACCTGCACGATCTGGACACGGTCGGCAAGCACGACATCCCGCTCCGCTTCGAGCCGAAAATCGGCGCAAAGGCCGTTTCGCTGTGATCCGGCAAGCGCGAAAGCCGTCGCCTCATGGATGAGCGCGTGCATCGCCTCAATCTTTCTCTCTTCGGCGCCGCGCTTCGCGAATTCCCCGATGTTCTGCACGATTTTTCCCGCCCACAGGGCGTGCTGCGTAATCTCGGACAAGGCCTCACGGAGTTCTTCGCCGTGGCCACGACGATCCTTCCTCACAAGCAGCTCGCAACCTTGCGCGTATGCCGCGATCGATGTCAGCGGCTGGGCAAGTTCGTGAGCCAGGGTCGATGCCATCTCCCCGAGCGCAACTATTCTGGCGACACGGGCAAGCTCACGCTGAAGCTCCTGAACACGCTGCAAAGTCTCGCGCTCGGTGCGGAAGTCCTCGAAGATCACCGCAGAGAAGTGTCCTTTGCCACCCTGCTCTCTGATGATCGTCAGGACGCTTGGAAATTGAACGCCGCTTCTGGTCATCGCCATACCGGCCCGCACCACTCCGCGGTCCGCCCAACGTCCCTTCAACGGTACATCCGGCGTCGGATACCAGACAAGGTCGATCCTCTGACCCAGCAATTCGTCTTCCTCATAACCGAACAACGCCACAGCAGCCCTGTTGCAGGCCGAAATTCGGTGGCAATCGGTGACGAAGAATACCGCGTCAGGCAGCTGTTGATAGAATTGCCGGATCCAGTCCGTCGACGGTCCGTCATCCTCCTCGCCCAAAGCGCCTGGCCGGTCGCGGCGCGTCATGCGAGATTCTATGAACGAGGTCCTTCCCGCGACGTCCGGTTCAGTGCTATCGCATTCGTCAACATGCGGCGCCTCCATCTTGATAGTCACGATGGTTTCCTCCGCCCTTTGAGCCGGTCAGCCCCTTGACGGGCTTTTTGCCTCTCACAAGACTTGAGATTACCACTTTTGGAAAAAGGGTCGGTGTAGTATCGCGTAGCCTCTATGGGTATCTCCGTGCAAATGACCGGTCGAAAGGCCTGACCTGCCTCGGTTTTGATCGGCTGCTTGCATTGATCCGGCTCAATGCCGCGGCCTCATTCTTCCGCTACTCTTATAGGCGATTGGTACACGGCCACCAATGAGCAGGAAGATCGGAAGGGCGGGATGATGATGTTGTTACGCCGCCGCCCGCAAAACGCCAGCTGGAAAAGCTGTTCCGGACGAGCAACCGGGTTGCCTAAGAATAGCACCGTATCCGATCGACGCTCGTGCATCATCGGGGAGGGATCGGTGATGTGGCGGTTGGTGGTCGAAGCGCCCTTCGACGAGGATATCGAGCTCGCCGTCATAGACGGCGATGGTATCCATGCCCTGGTTTTTCCCTGCCAGCGCTTCACAAGCGGATGGGCCAATGCCCTGACGGGCGAGATCTTGGACGTTCATCCCACCCATTGGCGCCCATGGCAGATACCGCGAAATGATCTGTCCGATCTTCACTGAGCGCTTCCAGGTGCTGGGCGGCGCCAGGCTCAAATGCTGCACCGCACCTTGTCTGCAATCAATGACATGAGTGGACCGGCCAAAATATTCTGATGCGGTTCAAAGAGCCGGCCGCGCGGCCGCTATCCCCTATGGCTGGAAGGAGGACTACATGCGTGGTTTCGGTGTTCATTCTGAGGTCGGAAAGCTGAGAACAGTCATGGTCTGTCGACCATCCCTGGCTCATCAGCGCCTGACGCCTGCAAACTGCCATGATCTTCTTTTTGACGATGTTCTCTGGGTCCATGAGGCGCAGAAGGACCACTACGATTTCGTCTTGAAGATGCAGGAAAGAGGAGTCGAGGTTCTCGAGCTCCACGATCTGCTTGGTCAGACGCTCTCAAACAAGCAGGCGCGCGATTTCATTCTCGATCGGCGGATAACCCCGAACGTGCTTGGCTCGCAGGTTGCCGAGGCGATGCGGCCATGGCTCGACGAAATGCCGGCCACACAGCTTGCCGCATTCATGATCGGCGGCATCGCAATCTCCGACCTCCCCGATGTCAAGGCCAAGGCATTGATGCTCAGCGCCTTGCCGGAAAGCGATTTCGTCATCCCACCAATCCCCAACACGCTGTTCCAACGCGACCCCTCCTGCTGGATTTACAAAGGTGTGACCTGCAATCCAATGTTTTGGCCCGCGCGGCGTGCCGAGACATTGGTTCAGCGTGCCATCTACAAATTTCATCCAATCTTCCAGGGCGGCGGTTTCCAGATCTGGTGGGGTGATGCCGACCATCAATTCGCCAACGCCTCGATGGAAGGCGGCGACGTCATGCCGATCGGCAACGGCACGGTGCTGATCGGCATGGGCGAGCGCACCACCTATCAGGCCGTCGGCCAGGTGGCTCAGGCCCTTTTCAGAAGCAAGGCGGCGAAACGGGTGATCGGCTGCCTGATGCCGAAGAGCCGCGCGGCAATGCATCTCGATACGGTTTTCAGCTTCTGCGACCGCGACGTCGTTACGCTGTTTGCCGAGGTGGTCGACCAGATCCGCTGCTACAGCATGCATCCCAAGGACGACGACGGCACATTCGAGATCCATCCCGAAAATACGCCGATGCTCGATGTCGTCGCCGGAGCGCTCGACCTGCCGAAGCTACGAACCGTCGAGACCGGCGGCAATTCCTATCAGGCCGAACGCGAACAATGGGACGACGGCAACAATGTCGTTGCACTCGAACCCGGCGTTGTCGTCGCCTACGACCGAAACACCTACACGAATACGCTGCTGCGCAAGGCGGGTGTCGAGGTCATCACCATTCGCGGCTCCGAACTCGGACGTGGCCGTGGTGGCGGGCACTGCATGACGTGCCCAATCTGGCGCGACCCCGCTTACTGACCTTCCATCCACGAACCAGACGACGGAGCAAGACCATGAGTTTCAATCTGCGCAATCGATCGCTTCTGACCGTGCAGGACTATACGCCGCGGGAATTCCGCTATCTCCTCGATCTCGCCCGCGATCTGAAGCGGGCCAAATATGCCCGCACCGAGCAGGAGCATCTGAAGGGCAAGGAAATCTGCCTGATCTTCGAGAAAACCTCGACAAGAACGAGATGCGCCTTCGAAGTCGCCTGCTCGGACCAGGGCGCCAACGTGACCTATCTCGATCCGTCCGGCTCACAGATCGGCCACAAGGAATCCTTTAAGGACACGGCGCGGGTGCTGGGGCGCATGTATGATGCGATCGAATATCGCGGCTCCGCCCAGAAGGGAGTGGAGACGCTGGCAAAATACGCCGGCGTCCCGGTCTATAATGGCCTGACCGATGAGTATCATCCGACGCAGATGATCGCAGACGTCATGACCATGCGCGAGCACAGCGACAAGCCGATCGCTGAGATCAAATATGCCTATGTCGGCGACACCCGCTCGAATATGGGGCATTCCCTGCTGATCGTGGGCTGCCTACTCGGCATGGATGTGCGCATCTGCGGCCCGAGATCGCTGTGGCCTTCGGAAGAATACATGAAGATCGCCAGGGATTTGCAGCAGGCCTCGGGCGCGCGGCTCCTGGTTACCGAAGATCCGAGAGAGGCGGTCAAGGACGTTGATTTCATCCACACCGACGTCTGGGTCTCGATGGGCGAGCCGAAGGACGTCTGGCGCGAACGCATCAAGCTGCTCACCCCTTACCAAGTCAATCAGGACCTGATGAAGGCGACCGGCAATCCGCAGACCAAGTTCATGCATTGCCTGCCGGCATTCCACGACACCGAGACAACGCTCGGCAAGCAGATTGCCGAAGATTACGGCATGGAGAACGGGCTCGAAGTGACCAACGACGTCTTCGAATCCGAAGCCAACGTCGCCTTCGAACAGGCAGAAAACCGCCTGCACACGATCAAGGCCCTACTCGTTGCAACCTTGGGAGATTAGCATGCGTGTGGTCATTGCGCTTGGCGGCAACGCGCTTCTCCGGCGCGGGGAAGCGATGACCGCCGATACCCAGAGGCGGAACGCGCGCATCGCCGCTGAGGCGATCGCGCCCCTGGCGGCCGAACACGAGATCGTCGTAACCCACGGCAACGGGCCGCAGGTCGGGCTGCTCGCGCTCCAGGGGGCGGCCTACAAACCAGAAGAGGCCTATCCGCTCGATGTTCTCGGCGCCGAGACCGAGGGCATGATCGGCTATATGCTGGAGCAGGAGCTGGGCAATCTCCTGCCGTTCGAGCAGCCCTTGGCAACGCTTCTCACCATGGTTGAAGTCGACGCCGAGGATCCCGGTTTCCAGAACCCTACCAAATTCGTCGGGCCGGTCTACGACAAGGGCGAGGCGGATCGGATCCGCACGGAGAAGGGTTGGGTGTTCAAGCAGGACGGCGAAAAATGGCGACGTGTCGTCGCCTCGCCGGCGCCGAAGCGCATCTTCGAGATCCGGCCCGTGCGCTGGCTTCTGGAGCAGCGCACCATCGTCATCTGTGCCGGCGGCGGCGGAATTCCAACGATGTACGAAAAGGGCGCCGATCGAAAACTGATCGGCGTCGAGGCCGTGATCGACAAGGATCTGTGCTCGGAACTGCTGGCGCGAGAACTCCAGGCCGATCTTTTGATCATGGCGACGGATGCCGAGGCTGTGTGCATCGATTGGGGCAAGCCGTCACAGAAGGCGATCCACCGCGCTCGTCCTGACGATCTCGCCCAGTTCACCTTCCCGGCCGGCTCTATGGGCCCGAAGGTCGATGCTGCCTGCCATTTTGCCCGGGCAAACGGCAAGACGGCCGCAATCGGCTCTCTTGCCGAAATCGCCGGGATGGTGCGCGGCGACCGCGGGACGATCATCAACGAGCGTTTTGACACCCTGAGCTGGCATGCCTGAGGGCCTGGTCGATCAGGCAAACTTATCCTGAGACGGCAGCGGTTGCGTTACGGCGCTCGCTGCCGTCTCCTTGTCTGTCGCGCCAGCCGCATTGCGTCTTTGCCAGACATAGACGGGGATGCCGAGCATCAGCAGCACGAGGCCGTAGAGCACCGGCTCGGCGCCGGAGCCGTAAAGGGTGAAGATCGCAAAGAGGAACGCGATGAGTTCGATCACGCTCACTCGCGGCATTCGCCCATCAGTCATGCCCGCGACAAGGCTTCCGGCAAGCGCGCAGAAAGCATAGGGAACGACGGCGGCCATGGTGCTGAGCCCGACCATCAGCCGATAGACGGCGGCAAAGCCTTCGGAACCGAGCGCCTGGACGAGCACGAGGAGCGTTGCGAAGGAGGCCGAGATGATCATGCCCCACGCCGGCACGCCTCGTGGGGAGAGCCGGGCAAACAGCGGCGGAAACAGTCCGTCGCGGGCAGCAGCCATCGGAACCTGCCCCATCATCAGGGTCCAGCCGTTGAGCGCGCCGATCGAGGAGACCAGAACTGCAAGCGAGATCGCCAACTCGCCGGTGCGTCCCCACATGATCCCCGCCGCCTGGGAAAATGGCGCGACAGACTGAGCGAGCTGTTCTCGCGGTACGAGGCCCATCACCACGATCGTGCCGAGCACATAGAGGGCAGCGGCGATGGAAATGCCGAGCACGGTGGATCGCGGGATTGTCCGCTCCGCGTTCTCCACGTCGCCGGCTGGAACGGTCGCCGATTCCAGCCCCAGATAAGCAAACATGGTGAGGGGCGCCAGTGTCGCAAAGGACTGCAGTAGCGGCTGACCGCTCGGATTGAATTCGGCGAAATGCGACGTATCGATGTAGAGAAGGCCGATAATGGCAACGGCGCCGAACGGCAGCAGCTTGGCGTAAGTCGTGACCTGCGCGAAGACACCCGCCGCGTGAACGCCGCGAAGATTGACCAGCACGATCGCCCAGATCACACCGAGCGTCAACACGGTCGCGGCGAAGCGGTTGGCGAGAGCAGGGAAGAGATCGACCATCACGCCGGCAAAGGCAATCGCGATGACGGGCAGAGATGTCCATATCGAGATCCAGTAACCCCAGGCGATCAGAAAGCCGGCGAAATCGCCATAGGCGAGTCTGGTATAGGCGTAGGGGCCGCCGACAGCGGGCACGAGGCTCGCCAGACGCGCGAAGGTCAGACCCAGGCAAATCGCGCCGGCGCCCATGATGATCCAGACGACAATCGCAAGGTTGCCATAGGGCGCAACCGCGGCCGGTGAAAGATAAAAGCCCGATCCCACCATATTGCCGACGACAATGGCGGTGCAGGCAGCAAGTCCGAGGCTCTTGCCATTTGGCGAGGTTGTCATGGTTCCCTCCGAGAGATGCCCTTTCCGGTGCCGATGTCGCCTCGGACATCGGCTCTCGGTGACAATCTTCCACTCAAAGGATGGGCGCCGCAATCCGGTTCAATGCGTAGTGGGGCGACCGCCTGAACAGTTGCGTTGACCTCAGGCGTCGCGCTTTCGGAAAATCTGGTTGCTGTCCGTAGTCCAGTTGTTGGAGGATCATTGATCCTACTCAATGCCGAGCTCCTGCGCATGAGCTATCTTCCGCAACCGAACATCAATCAGTCCTCGGGAGTTAGAGTGATGAAGATGGCCATGATAATTGGACTTGCCGTAGTAACTGCCGTCGCTGGGATTGCGCCGGTCGAGGCTCAACAGACTCGACGTGAATATCGGAGGATGAACTGGAGCGAGAACCTGCCTGACGCGGTGCGAGCTTACCACGACAGGCGATTCACGATCGTCAGTTATCGAGTTGCAGATTTTTCAGAGACCGGCTCACATCCTACACCGGGAAGCGAAGAGCATGTCAAAGCCATAAGAGACGCGATTCGCTCGAACAAATGGCTCGTAGCGCAGCTCAAGACGAAGAAACTCACTGCGAACGACATCGAATGGGTTTCGCGGGCCCGCAATGGCAACATGACTTTCTACACAAAATGACCGGTCTCCGCCAGGCTAACTTCAGGCTGCAGCAGGCCACACGGCCTCCTTGTCGACCCCACCGTTTCAAACCGCGCCTCAGCGACCAGCGTAAGTACTAGCGCTCGGCTCGAAAATCGCTTCCGGTTTTCGGGCCGATGCTTAGATTGAGTATTGGGGCTGCGGATGTCGAGGCGGGGCAAGTGTTAAGCGAGCAAGGGTTTCTCCGGACATCGATTGCAGCGACCGTCGTGGTCGCCACGCTTGGCGTCGTCTTCGGCATTTTTTCCGGCTCCTTCTCGATCGCCTTCGACGGCGTTTATTCGCTGGCTGATGCGGCGATGACCGGACTGGCGCTCTGGGTTTCCAGCCTGATCCTGAAGTCGACGCAGAGCGACGCTCGATCCGGCAGAATCCGGAACCGTTTCACCATGGGATTCTGGCATCTCGAGCCCATCGTGCTGATGCTCAACGGCTGCCTGTTGATGACGGTTGGCATCTATGCGCTGATCAGCGCGATCATCAGCATCTTAAACGGCGGTCACGAACTGCGCTTCGGCGTGGCGATCGCCTATTCTGCGGCGACCCTGCTCGTTTGCGCCGCCATGGCCTTCCTCGGCGTCAGAGTGAATGCCCACACCAAATCCGATTTCATCTCGCTCGACATCAAGGCCTGGATCATGTCGGGCGGCATTGCGCTTGCCCTGCTCATTGCATTCCTGATTGGCATGGCCGTGCAGGCGACCCCGGCTGCCTGGCTTGCTAGCTATATGGACCCGGCGGTTCTGGCGCTGGTTTGCCTCATCATGATTCCGCTTCCGATTGGCGTCGTTTGGAGGTCGTTGACGGAGATCCTGCTGATCGCCCCTGTCGACCTCCAGGAGCACGTCGATCGTGTCGCCTCGGAAACGGTCCGCCGCCTCGGCTTCCTCTACCACCGCTCCTATGTTGCCCGGGTCGGCCGCGCGATGCAGATCGAACTTTATTTCATCGTCCCTCAAGGGCTTCCTGCAAAGACCGTGGAGGAGTGGGACGCGCTCCGCGACGAGATAGGGAACGCGATCGGCGACGAAAGCGCCAATCGCTGGCTGACGATCGCCTTCACCGCCGATGCGGAGTGGGCCGAATAGCCTAATCAAAATCCAAGTTCCCCCGACGACGTCGAAATGCTTCGGGTCACCTTGATTGCAATCAAGGACGCTGCACGACCCGTCATGTACGATCCTCCAACCTGAGATGCACGCGGGCTGCATGGCGGCCGCAGCCTTTGACGTCCGGTTCTGGAGGAACGCATGGAATTCCAGATGGCATTTCCGATAGCCGTTATCGACGAGGATTTTGACGGCAAGAGCGCTGCCGGACGCGGTATGCGCGACCTCGCTGCCGCCATCGAAAGGGAAGGGTTCCGGATCGTTTCCGGCGTTTCCTATGAAGATGCCCGCCGTCTCGTCCATGTCTTCAACACAGAGTCCTGCTGGCTGGTCTCCGTCGACGGCACCGAAGACAAGACAACGCGCTGGCAGGTGCTGGGAGAGGTGCTCGCCGCGAAGCGGCAGAGGAACGACCGCCTGCCGATCTTCCTCTTCGGCGACGACACGACGGCGGAAGACGTGCCGACGCCGGTATTGCGCCATGCCAATGCCTTCTTTCGGCTGTTCGAGGATTCGGCCGAATTCATGGCGCGCGCCATCGCGCAGGCTGCCCGCAACTATCTCGACCGGCTACCGCCGCCGATGTTCAAGGCGTTGATGGATTATACGCTCGAAGGCGCTTATTCATGGCATACGCCCGGCCATGGCGGCGGCATTGCGTTTCGCAAGAGTCCGGTGGGCCAGCTCTTCTACACGTTCTTCGGCGAAAATACGCTGCGATCGGATATTTCCGTATCGGTCGGCAGCATCGGTTCGCTTCTCGATCATGTCGGGCCAATCGCCGAGGGCGAGCGCAATGCCGCGCGCATCTTCGGCACCGATGAAACCCTCTTCGTCGTCGGCGGCACGTCGACTGCCAACAAGATCATCTGGCACGGCATGGTCGGGCGCGGCGATCTCGTCCTGTGCGACCGTAACTGTCACAAATCAATCCTGCATTCCCTCATCATGACGGGCGCCACGCCAATCTATCTGACGCCGTCGCGCAACGGGCTCGGCATCATCGGTCCGATTTCCAAGGATCAGTTCACGCCTGAAGCCATCGCCGGCAAGATCGCCGCCAGCCCTTTTGCCGGACAGACCAGCGGCAAAGTCCGGCTGATGGTCATCACCAACTCGACCTATGATGGCCTCTGCTACAATGTCGATGCGATCAAGGCGTCGCTCGGCGACGCGGTGGAGGTGCTGCATTTCGACGAAGCCTGGTACGCCTATGGCAACTTCCACGAATTCTACGACGGTTTCCACGGGATATCGTCAAACCAGCCGGCACGGTCGAAGAACGCCATCACCTTTGCCACGCACTCGACGCACAAGCTGCTGGCCGCCCTTTCCCAGGCATCGATGATCCATATCCAGCATGCCGAGACCAAGCGTCTCGACATCACCCGCTTCAACGAAGCCTTCATGATGCATACCTCGACCTCGCCGCAATATGGCATCATCGCCTCCTGCGATGTCGCGGCCGCCATGATGGAACAGCCAGCCGGCCGCGCCCTGGTGCAGGAGACGATCGATGAGGCGATCAGCTTCCGCCGGGCGATGAACGCGGTGAGGAAACAGACGGAAGGCACCTGGTGGTTTGACGTCTGGGAGCCGACGGCTGCCGGACAGACGCCGAGCGATACCCGTGCCGATTGGGTCCTGAAGCCGGATGATGCCTGGCATGGTTTTGCCGGCCTTGCCGAAAACCATGTCATGGTCGACCCGATCAAGGTCACAATCCTGTCGCCGGGCCTGTCGGCGAGCGGAGTGATGGATGAGCACGGCATACCGGCTGCCGTTATCACCAAGTTCCTGTCGTCGCGGCGCATTGAGATCGAAAAAACCGGTCTCTATTCCTTCCTCGTGCTTTTCTCGATGGGTATTACCCGCGGCAAATGGAGCACGCTGATCACTGAGCTCCTCAATTTCAAGGATCTCTATGATGCCAACGCGCCGTTGACGCGAGCGCTGCCCGCGCTCGCCGCCGCGCATCAGGAAGCCTATGCCGGCATGGGGTTGAAGGATCTCTGCGCGCAGATCCATGCGATCTACCGCAAAGATGACGTCCCGAAGGCGCAGCGCGCGATGTACACTGCCCTGCCCGAAATGGCATTGCGTCCGGCGGACGCCTATGACCGGCTGGTCAAAGGCAGGATCGAGAGCGTCGAGATTAACAATCTCATGAACCGCATCCTCGCCGTGATGATCGTTCCCTATCCGCCGGGAATTCCGCTGATCATGCCCGGCGAGAGGATCACCCAATCGACGAAATCGATTCAGGATTACCTGCTCTACGCCCGCGATTTCGATCGCAAGTTCCCCGGTTTCGAAACCGATATCCATGGTCTTCGCTTCGCTCCCGGCGACGGCGGACGCCGCTATCTCGTCGATTGCATTGCAGAGGAGGCGCCAGAATGATCCCGCGCGATGTGAAGTCTCCAACGGTCGCCATACCGTTCCACAAGCTGCTGAAAATCGTCGCCGTCGTCGACCGCGACAATCCCCAGGCGCAGGAGCTCGTGGCGCAGATCACCGCCCAGGGCTTCGAGGTGGAAGTGCGGGGCGACTATTCAGCCGATGTATCCGAGGATGCCGACGTCGGCGCTTATATCGGCTCGGTCGAGGACGGGCGGCTGCTCTCGGCACGCAGCTTCCTTCGCTGCGTCAGGGGGATCGGTTTTCGCACGCCGATCTGGGCGATGGCCGATACGCTGACCATCGCGGATATGGATGTCGTGGAAATGGCTGGCGAAGTGGATGGGTTCGTCTATCTCGGTCAGCAGACACCAGTCTTCTATGCCAAGCAGATCGTGTCCAGCGCCGTCAACTACGGCAAATCGCTGCTCCCGCCATTCTTCGGCGGCATGATGGCCTATGATGGCGAAGCCAATATCGCCTTTGATTGCCCAGGGCACCAGGGCGGCCAGTTCTATCGAAAGTCACCGGCCGGCCAGCTCTTCTTCAAATATTTCGGCGAAAGCATTTTCCGCAACGACCTCTGCAATGCAGATGTCGATCTCGGCGATCTGCTCATCCATGAAGGGCCTGCCGTCGAAGCTCAGAAAGCGGCGGCGCGCATCTTCGGCGCCGACCGCACCTATTTCATCCTGAACGGCACCAGCACCTCCAACAAGGTGGTAGCGAACGCGGTCTTGCGCAGCGGCGATCTCGTGCTCTTCGATCGCAACAATCACAAGTCGCTGCACCAGGGTGCCCTCGTACAGGCCGGCGCAATCCCGATCTTTCTGCCGACCGCCCGCAACTCCTTCGGCATGATCGGCGCTGTCGACTGGGCGGCCTGGGACGAGGCCTGGCTGCGGCAAAAGATAGAGGAACATCCACTCGTCACCGACAAGAGCCGTGCGCAGGCGGAGAGGCCTTTCCGTCTGGCCTGCATCCAGCTCGCGACCTATGACGGCACGATCTACAATGTCGCCCAGGTGATGGAGAAGCTCGGCCATCTCTGCGACTACGTGCTGTGGGACGAGGCCTGGATCGGCTACAACGCCTTCCACCCCCTCTTTGAGGGTCACAGCCCGATGCGTCTCAAGGATCTCAGGGCTGACATGCCCGGGCTGTTCTCCACGCAATCGGTGCACAAGCAGGGCGCCGGCTTCTCGCAGGCATCGCAGATCCACAAACGCGACGAACATATCAGCGGCCAGCGCCGCTTCGTCGAACATAAGCGCTTCAATGAATCGCTGCTGATGCATGTGTCGACGTCTCCCTTCTACCCGCTGTTCGCCTCGCTCGATGTCAATGCCAAGGTGCATGAGGGCAAGGCTGGCGAGATGCTCTGGGACCGCTGCATCGAACTCGGGATCGAGGTTCGCAAGAAGCTGCGCGGTTTCGTGGAGCATTACGAAACCAAGGCCGCGCACCCGGAAGAGCAGTGGTTCTTCGATCCTTTCGTGCCGGACAGGGTGACGGTTTCGCGCTCGAAGCACACCGGCGATCTTGCCGCCGCCAAGTGGGAAGACGTCCCGACGGAGGTGCTGAAACGCGAGCAGCAATGCTGGCGGTTCGATCCAGAGGCGAGCTGGCACGGTTATTCAGGTTACGCGCCCGGCTACACCATGGTCGACCCCAACAAGCTTGCAATACTGACACCCGGCATCGACCGGAAGACCGGCGAATATCGCGAGTTCGGCATTCCGGCGACCGTCGTCGCCAACTATCTGCGCGAGCAGCGGGTCGTGGCGGAAAAATGCGACTTGAACAGCCTGCTCTTTTTGCTGACGCCGGCTGAAGACGAGAGCAAGCTGAACACGCTGGTCGCCAAGCTCGTCAAGTTCAAAAACCTGTGGGATCGCGACGCACCCTTGCCAGAAGTGCTGCCGACCGTCTTTGCGGCCAATCGCGAGCGTTATGCCGGCTACAGCGTCCGCCAGGTCTGCAGGGAGATGCATTCCTTCTATCGCGAGGCGGGTGTCAAGGAGCTGCAGCGCCTGTGCTTCCGCTCCGAAAGCTTCCCGGAACCGGCAATCGCACCCAAACAGGCCTATGAGGCACTCGTCGCCAACAATGTCGACTATGTGCCGCTGACGGAAGCCGCCGGCCGCATCTCGGCAACCTTGGCGCTGATCTATCCGCCCGGTATCGGCGTGATCGTGCCTGGAGAACGCTGGGACGAGAGGGCGCGGCCGATGCGGGACTATTTCCTCGCCTTCGAAGAATCCTTCAACCGCTTCCCCGGCTTCAATTACGAGGTCCAAGGCGTGTTCCAGGAGCGGATCGATGGGCGGATCAAGTTCCACACATATGTCGTGCGCGAGTAGGGCTGGAGCAGTCATGAAAAGTGCGAAGCGATTTTTGCGGAAACGACATGTGTGAAAACAGAGAGTTAAAGCGTGAGCCAAGCCAACCTGCAGGATCGCAACGCGCTTTAGGGAGGATTTCGTCATGACCGACAACACGATGCATCTTGCGGCCGAGGCCACAACCAAGAAAAAGATGAACCTGGTGCAGCTCACCTTTATCGTCGCCGTCAACATGATGGGGTCGGGGATCATCATGCTGCCTGCCAATATGGCGCAGGTCGGGGCGATCTCGCTGCTCTCCTGGCTCGTGACCGCCATCGGCTCGATGGCGATCGCCTATGGCTTCGCCCAGGCCGGGCTGTTCAACCAGCGCCCCGGTGGCATGTCCGCCTATGCGGAGGATGCCTATGGGAAGGACGGCTACTTCATGGTGTTCTTCCTGTATTTCCTGTCGCTTGCCGTCGGCAATGTGGCGATCGGCATCTCGGCCGTCGGGTACCTTGCCGGTTTCTTTCCGGTGCTGACCTCGACGCCGATCATGACCTGCCTGGCGCTGATCGTGCTCTTGTGGCTGACCACGGCCGCCAATTTCGGTGGACCGCGCATTACCGGCCGCATCGGCTCGGTCACTGTCTGGGGCGTCATCCTTCCCGTCGGCCTGCTGTCGATCCTCGGCTGGCTCTGGTTCAGCTCCAGTACCTTCGCCGCCGCCTGGAACCCGCAAGGCTTGACACTTGGGCAGGGAATGGGATCGAGCATCTCGCTTACCCTCTGGGCTTTCCTCGGCATGGAGTCCGCGGCGCAGAATTCCGATGCCGTCGAAAATCCCAAGCGTGACGTACCGCTCGCCTGCATGTTCGGCACGCTGGGCGCCGCCGTCATCTACATCCTGTCGACGACGGTCATTCAAGGCATCGTGCCGAATGCGGATCTTGCTACCTCAACGGGACCTTTCGCACTCGCCTATGCCACCATGTTCAATTCCACCATTGGCTCCATCGTCATGGCGCTTGCCGTGCTGGCATGCCTGGGCTCGCTACTCGGATGGCAGTTTACGATCGCGCAGACGGCGAAAACCGCCGCCGATGAGAGAATGTTCCCATCCATATTCTCGCGGGTGAACGAGATGGGGGCTCCCATGGCCGGCATGATCATTCTTGGCATCGTGCAGACATTCCTTGCCTTAATGACCATATCGCCGACTTTGAGCGAACAGTTCTCAGCGCTCGTCAACCTCGCCGTCGTCACCAACGTACTGCCCTATATCATCGCGCTTTCGTCGCTGTTCGTCATGATGAAGGCTGCCCGCGTGCCACAGCCGAAATACCGGCTGAATGCGACCATCGCCCTGGTCGGGATGGCCTACAGCGTCTTCGCCATCTATGCCTCCGGAAAGGATGCGGTGCTCGGCGGCATGATCGTCACAGGCATCGGCTTCATCATCTACGGCTTGATCGCCCCGCGTTTCGCCAGCGGCACGAACCGGCTTCCGGCCGAGTAACAGAGGAGGATCAGACATGTCACGAGAAAATGCTCGGTGGGCGGGTATCACAGCCTCTGCCCTCGCCGCAACGGCTTTGTTTGCCCTCAGCACGCCCACGCAGGCTCAGACGCTCGATCGCGTCAGAACAAGCAGCGCGCTGAAGCTCGGCTACGATCCGGATGCGAGGCCCTTTTCGTTCAATGGCGAACAGGGACGGCCGGATGGCTATGCCGTCGCCCTCTGCAACAAGATTGCCGATAGCCTGAGGGCA
This sequence comes from Rhizobium atlanticum, assembly GCF_030182485.1. Taxonomy (NCBI): domain Bacteria; kingdom Pseudomonadati; phylum Pseudomonadota; class Alphaproteobacteria; order Hyphomicrobiales; family Rhizobiaceae; genus Rhizobium; species Rhizobium atlanticum. Next base: position 68,683 of record NZ_JAQJCJ010000021.1, on the reverse strand, counting down.
CAGCTGAACCTGCCGAAGCTCGATGTCGAATGGGTTTCGCTTTCAGGCGACGTCAAGACACGAGCGATAGAGAGTGGTACCGCTGATATTGTCTGCGGTGCGGAGCCGGTGACATTGACGCGCCGGCAGCAGGTGTCGTTTTCCATCCCGATCTTCCCGAGCGGCACCGGCGCGCTCCTGAGCGCCAGCTCGCCGCTGGCCTTGCGGGAAGTGCTGCAGTATGGCGAACCTTCGACCCGCCCCGTCTGGCGCGGTTCACCGGCGCGCACGATCCTCGAGCACAAGACCTTCTCCTCAATTGCCGGCACGACGAGCGAAGGCTGGCTAAGCGACAGGATCAAGACTTTTCAACTCGCTGCGACGGCTGCGCCGGTCGACAATTACCAGCAGGGGATCGAGCGCGTCGTAGATGGCAGTTCGGCGGTGCTCTTCGGCGACATGCCGATCCTGATGGATGCCGCCGCCCGCAGTGACAATTCCGGCAATCTGATCGTCCTGCAGCGCCATTTCACCTACGAACCGCTCGGCCTTGAGCTCGCGCGCGGCGATGAGGACTTCCGCCTTGCCGTCGATCGCGCGCTCAGCCAGGCCTATGCCGGGCCGGATTTCCGGACATTCTTCACAACCTGGTTCGGGCCGCCGGACGAAGGGACCGTGACATTTTTCCAGCAAACAGCGCTGCCGGAATAGCACTGCGACGGATCGAGCCGCCAAACACGTGGCGTGCTCCGGAGCGGGCCATATTGATCTGCAAACCCGCTGAACGGCTGAAGCAACTGAACGGGAGCGACGGGGTGAGTCTTCTCTGGAAAGAAATCCGTCACAATCCCATGCTGTGGCTGCTCGCCGCGGTGCCGGTGGTCTTCGTCGCTGCGGGCGTTGCCCCCGAGGCTCATACGGTGCTCTTCATCCTGTCGGTGCTTGCCGTGATACCCCTGGCTGGGCTCCTCAGTCACGCTACCGAATCCGTTGCGGCGAAAACCGGCGACGCCGCTGGCGGGCTGCTCAATGCCACGCTTGGCAATCTGACGGAGCTCGTCATCGCGCTGACGGCCTTAAGTGCAGGCCAATATACGCTGGTAAAATCATCGGTTGCCGGTGCGATCGTCACCAACACCTTGTTCATGCTGGGGGCATCGTTTTTGCTCGGCGGCCTCAAACATCACAGCCAGGAATTCAACCGAGCCAATGCGCGTCTTCAGGCCGGTCTGCTCTTCCTCGCCACGATCGGCCTGCTGATGCCATCGGCGGTTGCGTCAATGGATTCGACCTCGGCTACGGAAGTGATCAACAAGCTCAGCTTAGGCTTGGCGGTCCTGCTTATCGTCGGATACGCGCTGGGACTGCTGTTCACCCTCAAGACGCATCGGGAGTTTTTTGCTGCCGCCGAGCACGCCGAGACCGACGAAACCCCGTGGCCGATCGGGGTGGCGCTGACCACACTCGCCGGTGTGACGATACTGGTCGCCCTGGTCAGCGAAATCTTCGTCGAGTCGGTGCAGGAGGCTGCCAAGGTTTTTGGAATGACGTCCGCCTTTGTCGGTTTCATCGTAGTAGCACTGGTGGGCGGCGCAGCCGAAATGGCTTCGGCATTTTCCGGTGCACGCAAGAACCGCCTCGACCTGAGCGTGGGCATAGCGCTTGGAAGCGCCTCGCAGATAGCCCTTTTCGTGGCGCCCGTGCTGGTGCTGTTGAGCTACGTCATCGGGCCGACGCCGATGGATCTGCAGTTTTCTCCGGGCGTGGTCGTCATGGTTTTGCTGGCGACCATGACGGCGATGTTCGTCACCAACAGCGGGCGTTCCGCGTGGTTCGTCGGCATATTGGTGCTGATGGTTTACATGATCTTCGCCACGACTTTGTATGTTTTGCCCGATCGGGGCTCTTGAGGCCGCATAATGGCTTGGCAAACAAACTGCGCGAGATCGACGTGAGGCTCGGTTGCCGGCGATAATGCTGCGTAAGTCTGACCAATGCCCTGATCCAACTGCAGGAAGGCCGGAAGGTGTCGGTAAGAGCTGGCCGAAAATCGAGCCATAGACGGATGCGGCGCCTGTTTTTCATCGCGCTCGCAACGCAGCTTCGTGTGATCTGGCCAATCGTGTCAGGGATCGTCTCCCTGATGGTCGGATCCGGGCTTGCAATCTGGCGTATCGAAAACTGGCGCATTGACGAAGCGATGTATTTCACTTTCGTCACCGGCCTGACGATCGGCTACGGCGATTTTACCCCCAAACATATTACGTCGCGGATTTTGGCGCTGGTGATCGGCTTTGCGGGCATCGTGCTGACCGGCGTCGTCGCGGCCGTTACGGTGAAAGCTCTGAATGCGGACGACCAGAAGCCTTGATTCCTGCTCTGCTGCGCTATTGCAACGGCGTCGCCGGCGGCCGGACTTAGTTCTCAATCATTGCGCAAGACGCGCCCGGGAGTGCCGCTCAGTTACGTATTGCTACGGAAGTCCAGAGCCATCAGCGGGTGTATAAGGCAACAGGTAGCGTCGCGGGAGGGCTCGATGGTATCGGATGAGGGAAGAACCAGCCCCGCACATCACGATCCCGCAGCCGTTCGCGAGCAGCTCGATCGCATCCTCGCCAGTCCCGAATTTCATGCTCCCGAGCGTGGGAGGCGTTTCCTGCAATATATCGTCGAAGAGATGCTGGAAGGACGCGGCGAACAGCTCAAGGCCTATACGATTGCGCAGGCGGTTTTCGGGCGCGACGCCTCTTTCGATGCGCAGAATGACCCGGTCGTGCGCATCGAGGCGGGGCGGATTCGCCGCGCGCTCGAGCGATATTACCTCGTCAGCGGAAGAAGCGATCCGATCGGGATAACCATCCCCAAAGGAGGCTATTCGCCGCATTTTTCAAGCACCAATGGCACCTCGAATTCCGGCGTTGGAACGAATTCGCAAAACCCCGGAAACAAGCAGGGCGGTCTTGATCGGCCGATCGCCTACCGCGATCTTCTGCTGCCGATTGGCCTACCGGCGCTGTTGGGCGTGATCGCGATTCTGGCTATCATCCGCCCGTTGGAATCTTATTTTTCAAGGCCAAAGGCGCCGCCGGCGCCCGCCGCGTCGACGCTTGCAAGCAAGGCCAGCATCGTCGTCGAGCCCTTCGCGGCTCTCGGCGGCAGCTCCGAAGGCTTAAATTTTGCGAAAGGCTTAGCAGACCAGCTGCTGACGAAGCTGATGAGAGCGGAAAATCTTGTCGTGCTCGGGCCCGATCGGCCAGGTGCCCAACCGATCGTTCCACAGTTCAATCTGCAGGGAAGCGTGGTTATCGAGGGATCGGCCCTTCATCTGCATGTCCGCCTGATCAATGGCGCCGACGGCACGGTCATATGGGCAAATCGATATGATCGCGAGCTCCAAGGCCGGACCATTCTCGATATCGAGGACGAGATCGCCATGCAAATCGCTCTGGAAATTGCGGAAAGCCGCAAGCAGAGCACCACACCGCCCGATCGATAAGCGCCTTATCTTGCCGCGGTGGCGTCGATATCAAGCCCCGAGGCACGCAATCCGTTCAGCAAGCGCTCCTGATCTTCAGGCCGTTGCAAGCGCAGCGAAACTTCCTCGCGGATATTGACCATCAATGCCGGCGCATGGGTATAAAGCCAGCGCTTTTCCGCTTCGGCTTCCTCGGTCTTGCCGGCGGCCCCGAGAATGGATAGCAGGACGAGACGATGGACAGGGTTCGAGCCGAGATCGGATTTTCGCGACCAGCGCTCCGCCTGTTCGAGATCGCCTTTGATGAATGCACAGAGCGCCATGCCGGCTTCATAATATCCGCTGGGACCGACGCCTCTGTTGAGGGCGATCGAGAGTAGTTCGCAGCCTGACTGCCATTTCCCGGAAAGCGCCAGTCGATAGCCATATTCGCCCGCGACTTCGACGTCGCTGGGATTGGCGGCGTAGGCCGCCGTGCCAGCCTTCAGCGCCTTGTCGACATCTCCCTGGAAGAAGCCCACCAACATCAGTGCCTGCAGAACCCGGGGATCGCTGGGCGCGAGTGATGCCGCCCTCTCCACCGCAGCGTTTGCCATTTCGAGCGGTCGAACCGAAGAGGGGGTGCTGAGCTTGTAGCGAAACCGCACCTCATCAAGATAGACCATGGAAAGCAATGTCCAGGGAGCAACGTTATCGGGGAAACGCTGTGTCGCCTGCCGGAGGCATTCCAGTGCGGCAGCGTGGCTTTGCGCGGTCATGGCCTGACGGTAGCTGTAATAGGCGCGCGTGCAGGCATAGTCATCCTGGTCGCCATTCTGCGCTGGTCCGACGATCTTATCCGTCTCGGTTTGAAGGATGGCGCCATTAGGATGCGCGATAGCGGTGGAAATCTGCCGGGAAATGTTGGCTTGGATGACGAGCTTGTTCTCGGCTTGAAGATCGGCATCGAAATTTCTGGCCCAGATGACCGCGCCATCCGATTGGCGCACGAGCCTCGCTGAGGCGCGCAACCTGCTTTTGTCGAGCTGGACATTGCCGTGGAGCGAGTAGTCGGCAACGGCGGCCTGCCCGCCGCGTAGCGGATCGGCAACGACGATGATGTCGTCGATCCGGGCAAGCTGACCGATTACATCGTCCCTCAGGCCGCGAGCGATGTCCGAACCGGCGCCGGCGGAACCGCTTTCGGAAAAGAATTCGACGAGCACCTTCGGATGGGCGCTCGCCAGCGGCAGCGTCGCAGTCGGTCGCCCGTTCCAAACAGACAGCGCAATTGCAAGGGCCAAGGCGAAGACCCCAAACCCCACTGATATGACGATCCCGAAGCCCCGAGCTGCCGAGAGCGTCGGAGCACGCATCGTGCTACGAGGGCTGTCTTGGACGTTGAGCTCTGCAGCCTGAGGTTCTTCCGGATTTATCGAGGACGGAGGCGGGACTTCCTGTGCATATTCGAAATGGGGCACATATGCGCCTTTGGGCACGGTAATGACGACCTCGTCCGTGCGGCCTGCGACGAGGTAATAACGCTCGAGCGCCTTTCTGATCCGACCGGCCTCGATCCGGACGACCGGATCATTCTGCGGGTCAAATGAAGCCTCGCGGCCAAAAACAACATTCGCTATCGTAAAAGCTTTCAGGAACCCCGATCGGCCGGCGAGCGTCTCGTTGACGACGAACTCGAGGAAATCCCGCCCCCGCTTCGGCGCATGAAATTCCTCGCTTGCGAGAATTCGCTCGACCTGACGGCAGATTTCATCAACCGTCGGCTCGAGACTGCCCAAAACATTGACCTTTGCGTTCCTCATGATCGCCCCACGACAAGTCACGCATTATCTAAGCCCGTTCTAATACATCATACCGCGCCAGCCTTTGGTTGCAAGTTTTGCTTTGGGATTCGCGCAGAACGCCCCAAATTTGGGCGCGGACCGTTCTTGACGCGGATGAGCGGCGCCGATTGTCCGCTACCGAACTAATGTTGTCTTTCTGATACAGTTAATGTTACCACGGGAACAATCCGGCACCTTTCTGACTTCGTATCAATTGCAGGACGCGGTACCAGTGCGGAGCTAGTTCATGAGCCAAGAACGCGGCCGCAGAAAACTGATGTTGCGGCTTCCGGATATCCGCCATCTGCTGGCGGACATAACCAACGAGACCCTCGGAGAACTGTTCGAGGCCTACGATCTTGCAGTCGATGCGCTGGATCGGTTCCGGACCCAGAGCCCGAGAGAAGACAGGCTCGTTGCGGAATATGAGGAGCTCTGTCGCGACATAGAGCAGGAGGTCGTGGTCTACTGTACCAACAGGTAGACACGCCGAAGAAGACTATCCGGCGCGCTCGACCTCAAGGGCCGGCGCGCGATCATGTTCTGATCCTTCCGTCATTGCCGCAGGCCAGGCCCAGGCTCTCAGCAGCTCGTAGAAGACGCTGAGCACTACCGGCCCCAGAAAAAGCCCCAGCAGCCCGTGGGACAGAGTGCCGCCGATCACGCCGATCAGGATGACGGGCATGGGAGTCGAGAGGCCTCTCGCCATCAGGATGGGTTTCAGGATGTTGTCGACGATCGAGATCGGCACGGCAAGGCAGGTAAAGGCAAAGGCGCTGGCGAATGGCCAGGAGAACCACGCCCAGATGACGAGGGGAAGGAGCACCAGCGCTGGCCCGAGTTGCATGACGCACAGGATGAAGACGACGAAGGTGAGCGCTCCACGCGCTGGAACGTCGAAGATGGCAAAACACAATCCGCAAAGCAGGGTCTGCAGGAAAGCCACGCCGATGACACCGCGTGAGACATTCCGGACCGTGGTTCCCGACAGCCGGGCGAAACCAACGCCCTTGTCGCCCGCGACCCGGCTTGCCAGAATCTGTATCGCTGCCGCCAGGCGCGTTGACTGGGTGAGGAACAGGCCGGAGAGCATTATAGAGACGACGAAACTCAATACACCGCCGCCGATCGAGGCAAGCTTTGTGACCACTGCGCCCATGACCTCTCGGATGGGCGCCTGAAACTTGATGATCGTCGAAGCCAGATCGCCGGCAAGGCGGTTCCAAATGTCATGGAGCCGCTCACCGACAACCGGCCAATCCCTGATGGCGTCAGGCGCTGCCGGCAGGGTAAATTCTCCCGTTCGTAACTTGCCGATCAACGCCTCTGCGGTGTCGGTGAAATTGACCGCGACAAGGGCGAGCGGCGCGATGATCAGGACGAGGCAACCGGCGACGATGACGATGGCGGCGATCACCGGCCGGTTTCCGATCAGTCGCGAGAGCGTCGCAAACATCGGAAAGAGAGCGACGGCGAGGATGGCGGCCCAGATGAGAATAAGCGCGAAAGGAGCAATCAGCGTCATCGTCCAATAAGCGAAAAGGCAGATAATGCCCAGACGGACGAGATCGCTTACTCTCGCCTCTATCGAAATCTGACCTGCGCCGGTCCCTTGCGTTGTCGTATCGGCTGTCTGCTCCATCGTCGCATCCGTCGGGTTACAGGCCGGACCGTCATGCCCTACGATGTCATGTCAGGCACGACATGGCGGACGCTGCGATCCTCAGTGAAATCGGCCGGCCGTTTTTGCCGTTTGCCCAGGTCGGGCTCGTCGAACTTCAGCCGTTCATAAGGAATGGACTGCAGGATGTGCGAGATGCAGTTGATCCGGGCGCGCTTCTTGTCGTCGGAAGGCACGATCCACCACGGAGCGTGTTTGGAGTCGGTCATCCGCAGCATATCGTCATAGGCGCGCGTATAATCCCACCAGCGCTGGTAGGATTCGACATCCATCGGGCTGAGCTTCCATTGCCGCAGGGGATCGTCGATCCGGCGCCTGAAGCGGCGCTCCTGTTCCTCCTCGCTGACCGTCAGGAAATATTTGAGCAGAATGACGCCGCTCTCGACGATCGCCGCTTCGAAGCGAGGGGCAAGCTCGAGAAAGCGCTGCGCCTTCTTCTCGCTGGTGAAGCCCATGACACGGTCGACGCCGGCCCGGTTATACCAGCTGCGATCGAATATCACGATTTCACCGGCCGCCGGCAGATGAGCGATATAACGCTGCATGTAGATCTGCGACTTCTCGCGGTCGGTGGGCGCGGGCAGCGCCACGACGCGGAAAACCCGAGGACTGACCCTCTCCGTTATCCGCTTGATCATGCCGCCCTTGCCGGCGGCGTCCCGCCCCTCGAAGATGATGACGATCCTTGCGCCCGACTTTTTCACCCAGGCCTGAAGATGCGCCAGTTCCACCTGCAGCCGGTTGATCTCCTTCTCATAATCCCAAGATTTCTTTTTCTTTTTATCCTTGCCGTTGCGGGTTGGCTCCACTTCGGCCTGTCTCGGCTCATAATTCTCGTCCATGGCTCTCCCTCCTTCTGTCACTGGGATGCGTTGCCGGCCGAAACGGTGCGGTCGGTCTGGTCGATATCGCCGATCAGCGCCCGCAAGGCTTCTTCCCTACCGTTGAAAAGATTGTCGGCGCCGATCGCCTTGATGACCCCGGCACGGCCGAGAATGGCGCGGCTTTCATCGCTAAGATCGGCAATCGCGAAGAGGATGTTGCGCTTGGCAAGCATTTCGGCCACGGCCTCGAGTGCGGTCGCCCCGGTGCTGTCGATATATGTGATGGCGCTTGCATCGAGGACCAGGCATCGGGTCTCGGGGGGAAGCGCCTTGATCACCGAAATCATGCGCAAGCGCACATAATCGGCGTTGTAGAACAGGATGCTGCCCTGGACCGCAAAGATGGCCGCGCCTTGGATGGGACGGGCTTCCGGAAAGCGCTGCAGATCGAAGAAACCGTGGCGCCCTTCGATGCGGCCAAGAAGGTCGTCACGCGGAAACATCGTCTGACGCAGGAGATAGGCGAAGGTCGCCGCGATAGCGACAATCACCCCATTGAGGACGCCGAAGCTGATCGCGCCCCACATCGCGATCAGCGCGAAGATGAATTCGATGCGGCTGATGCGCCAGATCTTCCTGAGTTCATCGACATCGATGAGGCTGATCGCCGCCGTTGCAAGGATGGCCGCCAGCGCCGGGATCGGGAGAATGCGCAGCGCATCATTCAGGAAGACCAGCGCCGCAACCAGCGTCGCGGCAGAGACCAGACCTGCAAGTTGAGAGACACCTCCCGTCGACAGGTTTATGGCTGTGCGGGAATCCGACACGCTGATCGGAAATGAACCGAAAAGACCAGGTGCGATATTGGCCGCGCCAAGGCCGATCAGTTCCTGGTTTGCATCGACTTCCTCGCCGGTGCGCGAGCCGAAGCTGCGCGCCGCCACTATGCCCGCACCGAAGCTGACGAGAAAAATCGCGGCTGAACCGAGCACGATCTTGTCGAGAGGCATCTGATGAAACGCGGGCAGGGAGAGGGCCGGCAGGCCGCTTGGCAAGTCGCCGACCACGGCGATGCCCTGCCCGCGGAAATCGAAGATCGCCGACAGAACGACAGACACCACTACGACGAGAACCGGGCCGGGAACCTTCAAGTGCAGCGCCCGGACGATCCATAGCAGCGCAAACATCGCAAGGCCGAGGATGAGCGAAGGCCAATGGATCAGGCCGCTCTTGGCGAGCATTTCGACGAGCGGCGCGATCAGCCCGTCGGATTCGATCTTCACTCCGGTGAAGCGGCCGATCTGTCCGACCAGGATCGAAAGCGACACCCCGGCGAAAAACCCGACCAGAATGGGCCGGGACAGGAAGCTCGCGAGAACGCCGAGCTTCAATAGTTTCGCAGCGATGCAGAAGAGGCCGACACCGATGGCAAGCGCCGAAGCGATCGCGACCCGATCGACAGCGGTACCGGCAGGCAAGGCCGCGATGATGGCGCCCATGGCAGCGGCAAGCACCGTCATCGTCGCCGCGTCGGGCCCGACGATCAGCAGCCGCGACGGACCGAAAATCGCGTAGGCGATCGGCGCAAGAATGCTGGCATAGATGCCAGTCTCCGGCGGAAGGCCGGCGATCGCCGGGTAGGCGATGGCGCTTGGCAGGCCGACCGCAGCGACCGACAGCCCGGCCGGGATATCGCTGCGAAGCCAATCCCAGCTGAAACCGCTCAGGCCCCGCAACATCGGAATGCTACCTATCACCGCTGGCTCCTATGCTCTTACCGTTGTTCTTCCCGATCGTCGCGCCGCTTGGCCGCACGGTGGCGTCAACTACGATAGCCAAATCGCAAGACCGCGAGTTGAGACCGCCCGTTTGGCAGCGTTCGCGGCGTGCTGATGAGGGTGGTTTGATACGTTAGCAATCAGATCTGAACGCCGATCGCCATCACGTCTCAGACAAGGATGGTGACGACGAAAACAGGGAGGCTCAAGGCAAGATAGTCGAAACACGGCCGCTCCTTCCGACCGGTCTGGCCTCACCTTATCTCTATCAACGGTCGATATTAGGCCCGTTTCGGCGTGGAGGCTCGTAGCATCGTGTAATCTCTATCGGATCGCTAGCCGCCAGGCCCTTGCGGTGATCGTCAGCGCCTGAGAAGCGGCGCGACGCGATCGTCTAGATTCCTGCCATTCGGCCATTGCCTCGAATTCCCCCGGTGACTCAACAGCCGGCTACCGTAGAGGATCGCGTATTTTACGTCAGCCGCGGGTGCGGCTGTTGTATAGTCTTAACATTTGCTGAGCGCAGTCGGCGGCGGGGGTGGAGATGGCGTCGGGAGATAAAGGTTCGACATATCTATCCGCCCTTGAGACGGCCGAGACTTATTTTCCCAACCAGACGCGGCTGGTACAGCGGCTTTTCTACGTCAACGAGTCCTTTCACAGCATGTGTGAGGATCTCGCGGCCGCCGCCCAGGCTCTGGCGCATCTCGAAGGTCTGCCGGAGGCGGTTCGAGAGGCGCGGCGGCAGGAATATGCGAGCCTGCTAGAGGCTCTGCTGAAAGAGATGGGGGAGGCAATCGCCCAATCGAAAGTCGTCGTGCTGGGGCGACCGCCTCTCATCAGGCCGAAGTCTTCATAAAGGCATGCGTCATTGTTTGATCCAAGGGAGGTCGATGCGATGAAAGCCATTTCCCGCAAAGTGTTTGGGGGCCGGTTCCCACTTGGCCAGCTCCTCGCTGGCCAAGTCATTGCTGGATTGTCGGCTGTCGCGATCATCGCGTTGCAGCCGGCCTTGCCCGCGCGCGCCCAGGCGGCTGCACCAGCGGCATCGCCGGCCCAGACTGCTGCCGAACAGCCCGCTGCGGCGCTTCTGTCGGACGATGAACTGGAAGTGCTCGTGGCGCGCATTGCCCTTTATCCGGACGAGTTGGTCGCAGCAATTTCGGCTGCCTCGCTCTTTCCGCTGCAGATCATCGAGGCACAGCGTTTCCTGGAGGCAAAAAAGAAGAATTCCGATCTCAAGCCGAAGAGCGATTGGGACGGCAGCGTCATTTCGCTGCTCAACTATCCCGACATCGTCAAGATGATGAGCGAGGACCTCGACTGGACGCAATCGCTGGCGGATGCGCTCACCAATCAGCAAAAGGATGTTCTGATTGCCATCCAGCAGCTTCGCGACGAAGCGGTGGAAAAGAACATCATCAAGACGGATGACAAGGTGACCGTCGTTACCGAGAACGAGAATATCATCATCCGGCCGACCGATCCCGAGAAGATCTATATCCCGCAATATCCACCGGAAATGCTCTACGAACCGGGTTATGCCTCGGAGCCGATCTCCTACTATCCGGATTATTACGACAGCTATTATTACCCGGGGGCGGGTTTTTTTGCCGCTGCCGTCACGGGTTTGACCTGGGCAGCTATCGTCAACTGGGACGACTGGGGCGTCTGGGGCGGCCGCTGGGACGGCGATATCGACATCGACTGCAACAATTGCCTGAACGATCGCAATTTCAATGGAAAGCTCAAGTTTAACGACGTCGACTGGAGCAATGTCGATCGCAGCAAACTGAGCATAGGCAAGGACCAGTTCGCGAAGCTGGACCGGTCGTCGATAAAATCCAGTCTCCAGAGCGACAATCGCAACCAGCTGCGCAACAGGGCCAACGATATCCAGGCAAGCCAGAGGCCCGGCAATCGCGGTAACGCCGCACGCGCTGAAGACATCCGCAGAAACACGGCGCAAGGTTTGAAGGCCAAGCCCGCCGCCAATCGACCGGCGGCAAGCGATCGGCAGGGAGCGTCGAGGCCTGAGGCCCGTCCTCAGAAGGCCGCCAATCGCCCCGCCAAACCGGCCCAGAAATCCGTCAAGAAAGCCAACAAGCCGCAAATGGCTGCGAGACCAGACAATCGCGGACGCCAGCCAAGCGCTCTCGGCAACCCGCAGTCGGGTCGCCGGGAGGCCGTCTCCTCACACCGCGGCTCGCAGAGCATGGGCCAGCGTCCTTCGGCCCGTCCACCTCAGTATCGCCGCCCGCCAGGCGGCGGCGGTGGCCGCGGTGGCGGTGGCGGTGGTCGTGGCGGCGGTGGCCGTGGCGGCGGTGGACGGCGGTAACACCTGTTTCAGCTCAGGGAGTGACATCATGAGACGCCAATCGACTGTAATTTCGCTCATGTTCGCAGCAGCGCTCTGCACTTTTTCGGCAACGCCGACGCTCTCACTGGCGCAGGCGGATCTCTCCGCCTACAAGGCGGCGACGTCCTCGCCCAAGTTCGACAGTGCGCAGCTTGCGATCGACAAACTGAAGTCGGTGCTGGCTTCCAACAACATTGACGATCTTGCCGCCCTGCTCGGCCTCAAGGCCGACAAGCTACGCTCCAGCAACGAGGCGATGATCGCGTACGGATTGATCAGGGAGGGCGCGGAGCGCCAGGTGGTTCTGAAGGATTTCGGCAATCTAAAAGTCGCGGCGATCGGCGATCGGCTTTGGCCGCTGCCGTTTCCGCTGACCGAAGACAAGGATGGCAAATGGTTCTTCGACACTCAGCGTGGCCTTGAAGAAATCATCAATCGCCGCATCGGCGAGAACGAACTCGCCACCATCGACACCATGCATGAATATGTAGCGGCCCAGTACCAGTTCGCATCCGAAGACCGCGACGGCGACGGCATCTTTGAGTTCGCAAAGAAATTGATCAGCAGCCCCGGCAAGCTTGATGGCCTTTACTGGGATCCCAGCGTCTACCCCGAGGAAAGCCCGGCAAGCGGGCTGGTCGAAACGGCCGCTTTCGGAGCCGCCAAACGCGGCGAGGGCTATTACGGATATCGCTACCGGATCCTGACTTCCCAGGGAGACAACGTGCTTGGCGGCAAGCAAAGTTATATCATCAACGGCTATATGACCGGCGGCTTTGCACTGATCGCCTGGCCGGTCAAATATAGGGTCACCGGCGTGCAGACGTTCATGGTGAACGGGATGAGCGTCATCTACCAGCGCGATCTGGGTCCGACAACGGAAGAGCGTGCCGCGGCGATCAAGGATTTCAATCCGGACGCAAACTGGACTGTGGTAAAGGATTGAGAGGCCAGCCAGCAGTGCCCTGCGCCGCCAGCTGAGTGCGGGGAGCAGCTGCCATGGCGCGGTTTGAGTATCGCTTCTCGCCCGTGACCTCGCGCCCCAGCCATTGCGGCAGGTTGAACCGGTCATCCTCGCTCGCCATTTCGATATCGGCGAGCGTTAATCCCTGGTAAGCGCCGGCGAATACGTCCACCTCCCAACTCCGGCCGTCATGCAGGACTCGGTATCGCGTCTTTTCAAGGACATGACCTGCATGGAGCAGGAGGTCGCGTGCCTCCTCGACCGGAATGTCATACTCAAATTCCTCGCGAGCGAGGCCTGGCGAGCGAAATTTGATTGTCAGTCGCGCGGAATGCCCGTCGATCAGGCGGACGCGTATGCAGTTCTGATCGAGGCAGAGATAGGCCTGCTGCAGAACGTGCGGCTCGCCGGCGCAAGCGCGCCAACTGTCGTCCCGGACCAGGAACTTTCGCTCGATCTCTATCGCTTTCAATAGGATATTTCCTTGCTCATGCCTGCTCTTTGCCGTTACTCGACGGGGGGTTCCCAGGTGAGGAAGAAGCCGACATCTCCCGGCATGCCGTCGGGGAAATTGATGATCATCGCCTTGAGCCCGTAGCCTTGCGGCTTGGCGACCTCCTCGAACAGCGCATGCAGCTCCTTCGCCTTTCCCTGTAGCGTCTTCTGCCACCCAGGAAGGTTATTGTTGATGGCCCGGCCGCTATCGGTGCAGAAGGTCGATGGAAAGCTGTAGATCAGCGCCTCGTATTTGCCATCCGCGGCCGCTTTCATCACTAGCCGTTTGATGACGGCGCGTTCCGCTTCTCCGATCTGCTTGCGGAAGAAATCCTCCACGAAATCAGCATGCTTCTTCGCTTCACGCGCCTTGATCTTTTCGCTGCGCTCCATTTCCAGAAGCTGGAGTTCCAAAGCGCGTTTGCGCAACTCCTCGGCGCTCGTCATGGATGATGTGGACGTTTCAGGTGATGTCATCGCCGCCTCCTCCAGAATGTTTAGGCGATGATAGAGCGCACGGAGTGACGAAGGCAGTAAAATACATGTCCGCCCCGGTAGGATACGGTATCCTACGCCGATCCGGATTATACTGGCCTGCATTGGCTATTGGCGACCAGCGAATAAGATGATCCTTAATTAGCGCATTCTTTCAAATCGTGTTGCCGTTATGCCGACTCGGGTCTATCGTCGATGACTAATACTGCAGGTTGTTCGCAATCGGAGTCTTGGGGGAGCCGATGCAAAATGCAGGCGCTGACAGGGCAGGCAGCGACATTTCTTCACCCGAAGAGGTGCAGCAGCAACTTGAGCGTATTCTGTCCAGTCCGGAGTTTCGTCTTCCGGAGCGGGCAGGAAGATTCCTTGAATTCGTGGTGACCGAGACGCTTGCCGGCCATCGCGACTACCTGAAGGCATTTACCATCGCACAGACCGTTTTCGGCCGAGATGCAAGTTTCGATGCTCAGCAGGATCCGTGTGTCCGTATCGAAGCAGGACGACTGCGCAGGGAACTGGAACATTATTACCTGACCGCCGGAGCCAGCGACCGGGTTATTATCACAATTCCCAGAGGCGGCTATGCGCCCATCTTCGAGGTAAGGCGAGGAGCCGAGCCTGCAGAAAGGCCGCAAACGGGACAGTCCGCTGAGCTGCGGCCCTCCCCAGACTATGCGCAGCAGGTCCCTCCGGCAGCGGATGGGCGCCGCCGGGACAAGGCGGACCGGCGTGTGTCATGGCCCCGATATTGGCTCGCCGCAGGCGCGGTGGTCGTGTTTGCCGCCGCTGCCGCGGCGCTTCAGCATGTGAGGCTGTTCGATACCGGGAAAGAGATGCCGTCCGGAGCTGTCGGCCGCCCAATCATCGTCGTCGAGCGCTTCGAAAGCGCCTCCGGCAGCGGGGTAGCATCCGACATCTCCCAGGGCATCACCGACGACATCATCGAAAAACTGGTTCCCTTCAACGATATCGTCGTCGCCGCCGTTCTGCCGCGCAATCGCGATGGTCAGTTGTCATCGCAACCGATCTATGCCTTGCAGGGCAGTATCAGGCTGGAAGGCGAAACGCTGCGCTCGACGGCCCGGCTTGTGCGGCGAGCCGATGGGACCGTCATCTGGGCCAATAATTACGACGCCGACATGAAAGTCCAGGGTCTCCTGCAAACGCAGGCAAGTCTTGCCGAGGACATTGCGACGGCGGTTGCGCGCCCGTTCGGCGTGATATTTCAGGCGGACACCGCCAGAATCGCAGGAAACACAGACGCGTTTTCCTGCATCCTGTCCTACTACAGCTACCGGAGCGAAATGACCCCGCAGGCGCAGGAAACGGCAAAATCCTGCCTGAAGCATGCTGCCGAAAAGATGCCCGATGATTCCAATATCGCGGCTTTTCTTTCGCTCACCTATCTCGACGAATTCCGCTTTCCATATCAGCTGGACACGAAACCGACCGCTGTGACGCTGGCAACTGCCAAGGAGCTAGCCGAACGAGCCGTGCGGCTCGATCCGAAGAATGCCCGAGCTCTGCAGGCGTTGATGCTTGCCAATTTTTTCGGCAATGACCCGACCGAGGCCCTCCGCGCCGGTGAAGCGGCCTACGCCAGCAATTCGAACGACACGGAAGTTGCCGGCGAATACGGCCTGCGCCTGGCAATGTCGGGGAATTGGGAAAGGGGCTGCGAGCTGATTTCGCAGGCGGTCAGCAAGAATGCGGGACCGCAGGGATATTATGAAGTTGGGATGGCGCTTTGTGCCTTCATGCGGGGCGATACCCAGGCTGCCGAATTATGGTCCCGCATGTCGGACCTCAACTACAATCCGATGCATCGCCTCGTCCTGCTTTCGATCCTCGGCACCCTCGGAAAATCGGCGGAGGCAAAGGAGCAAATCGACTGGATCGAGGCCCGCTCGCCCGCCTTGATCCTTAATGTCCGGCGTGAGGTCGTCCGGCGGCTGGCAAGGATCGAGGACCAGGAACGTTTTTTTGCCGGATTGGAGGCTGCCGGCCTGCCCGTTCCAAACGACCGGCCGGCGAATTGACGACGGTGTGCGACCGGCTGTCCTCGCCATCGGCCAAACGAAGCGCAGGGTGCTGTTACCTGTAACATACAGGATCATACATGCCTGCGGCTTCGTCTTTGGCCCAATCTCTTCCATGCAGGACCGGGTCAGCCCCCGGCAGCATGCGTCAGGGTGGGGAGCAGTGTGAACATAAGCAACATGCGCGGCAGTCAGGCCGCTTTTCGGCAGACGCTGCGACGGCTTCTGATCTGCGTTGCGATGATGTGCCTGTCAGGCTGCGGCGGGCATCCGAAAGGCGTGCTGACCCCGGTCGCGGAGACTGCTCCTCGCGCCGATCGCGTTGACATGCTGGTCGCCACGACGCGCAGCCGCTCGCCTGTTCCCGGAGAGATGTTCAGCGGCGAGCGCGCCCGCCAGCCCACCTTTGCCGATATCACCGTATCGATTCCGCCTGGCCGCAAAGCCGGCGAAGTCGCCTGGCCGAAGAAGTTGCCGTCCAACCCCAAGACCGATTTTGCGACGCTCAAGGCAACGGAGTTGGATGTCGACGCCGCAAAGGCCTGGCTCAGCGCCAGCGTGCGTAAAAGCCCCGACAGGAGCGTTTTCGTCTTCATCCACGGCTACAACACCCGCTTCGAGGACTCCGTCTACCGTTTTGCCCAGATCGTTCATGATTCCGGCGTGCACAGTGCGCCGGTGCTGGTGACATGGCCCTCGCGCGGGCGGCTGCTCGCCTATGGTTATGATCGGGAGAGTACCAATTACACCCGCAATGCGCTGGAGAAGCTGTTTCAGTATCTCTACCATGATCCGGAGATCAAGGAGGTCTCGATCCTTGCCCATTCGATGGGCAATTGGCTTGCCATGGAAGGCCTGCGGCAGATGGCGATCCGCAATGGCCGCCTGCCAGCGAAATTCAAGAATGTCATGCTCGCGGCTCCCGACGTCGATGTCGACGTGTTCCGCCAGCAGATCGCCGACATGGGAAAGCAGCACCCCCAATTCACCCTCTTCGTATCGCGTGACGATAAGGCGCTCGCCGTCTCCCGAAGGGTCTGGGGCGATGTCGCCCGTCTCGGCTCAATCGATCCGGAACAGGCGCCTTACAAGCAGGAGCTCGAGGAATACGACATCAATGTCATCGACCTGACGAAGGTGAAGACCAACGACCGGCTCAACCACGCCAAATTCGCAGCCTCGCCCGCGATCGTCCAGCTGATCGGCGCCCGGATTTCGGAAGGACAGACGCTGACCGACGGCCGCGTCGGCCTCGGCGAGAGAATTCTTGCGGCGACGACTGAAACGGCGGCCGCCGCGGGCAATGCTGCGGGCCTGGTACTGGCGGCGCCTGCCGCCGTCGTCGATCAGGACACACGCGACGCCTATGCCGCCGATGTCAGCGCGGTTGCCGGGCCCGGCGGCAAGTCGAAACCGGCATGTGGCAATGCGTTCAGGACGGAATGCCGGCCATAGGGCGCCGTATTCGATACGCGGGATTGGGAGGGATCATGCCGATAGTATCATCAAGGAATGGTCTTCGCACGCTGCTCCTGGCGGTGATGGCCTTCCTCGCCGCCGCACTGACGGCCATGCCCGTGATGTCGCAGACGCCGCCGGCCGGAGTGCCGGCCGAAAGGATCGAGCAGTTCATAGCCTTGTCCACCGATCCGGCGGTGCAGGACTGGCTGAAGCAGCAGGCGGCGGCAAAAGCGGCTGCCGAACCAGACGGGGCAAAGCCTACCGATCCCTCTTTCGCCGAATTCGCCACCCGATTCCGCCGGCATTCTTCCGATCTGATGAACGCTGCAACCTCGTTTCCATCGCAGATGATGGCGGCTGCGGCCGTGCTCGAGCGTGATATCCAGGCGAACGGCGGTACCCGGCCGGTGGTGCTCTTGATCGCCTTCATGGCAGCAGGTTTTGCCGCCCAGTGGTTTTTCCGGCGGATCAGCGGCGGCTGGCACGCCTGGATGGAGCAGGCGCCCTTTTCGACCGTGCGGGAGCGGCTTGTCCTTCTCGGCGCCAAGCTTCTCTGGGAAGCATGCCATGTGCTCGCTTTCGCGCTCGGCAGCATCGGCTTCTTCCTCATCTTCGACTGGCCGCCGCTCGTACGCGAAGTCGTCGTGGGCTTCCTCTTCGCCTTCGTCGCCTTCCGCCTCGCGGCCGCGCTGCTGCGCGCTTGGCTCGCGCCCCCCGCCGCGGCGCAGCCAGGATTTCGCGTGGTCCCCGTCAGCGATTTGGCCGCGGCCCATTGGGCGCGCCGCCTCGCCTATCTCTGCGGCTGGTTCGCCTTCGGCTGGGTGACGGTGCGGCTGCTTGCAACGCTCGGCCTTCCCCCCGCCTCACGCCTCCTCGTCGCCTATACGCTGGGTGCCGTGCTGTTGGCGATCACAATCGAAAGCCTGTGGCGCCGGCCGGTGGACGAGCCGGTCGAGAGTCGGACGCCCCGCATCGGCCGGACGATCCGCAACTGGCTATGGACCGCCTATTTCATCGGTCTCTGGGCTCTCTGGGTGGTCAGTGCGATGAGGCTCTTCTGGATCGTCGCAGTATGCGCCGCCTTGCCGGCCGTCCTCGCGCTCACCCGCGTCTCCATCGCCAATATTCTGTCCTCTCCTGTCGGCGAGAAAAAGGCCGAGCAGGCAAGCATTGCCTCCGTACTGGTGGAGCGCGGTGTGCGGGCAGCCGTCATCGTCGGGGCCATCCTCCTGCTTGCCCGGGCTCTCGATGTCGAGTTGACCCGCATGACGATGCAGGACACCCCGATGCTGCGCATCGTCAGGGGCATGCTCAGCGCCGGCATCATCCTTCTCGTCATTGATCTGGCCTGGAGCCTCGTGCGTGTCGTCATCGACCGCAAGCTTGGCGAGACCGATACGCCCCAAGAGGCCGGCAGCGACGGGGCGCGCCGCCGGGCCCGGATCCGGACGCTGCTGCCGATCCTGCGCAACGTGCTGATGATCCTGTTTGCCGCAATCGCGGTGATGATGGCGCTGTCTTCGCTCGGCGTCGAGATCGGGCCGCTGATCGCCGGCGCCGGCGTCGTCGGCGTTGCGATCGGCTTTGGCGCCCAGACCGTCGTCAAGGATATCATCAGCGGCGTGTTTTATCTGCTCGACGACGCCTTCCGCGTCGGCGAATACATTCAGAGCGGCAACTACAAGGGAAGCGTCGAATCCTTCAGCCTTCGGTCGGTGAAGCTCAGGCATCACCGCGGCGCCGTCTACATCGTGCCCTTCAGCGAACTCGGCGCGATCCAGAACATGAGCCGCGACTGGGTGATCGAGAAGATGACGATCACCGTGGCCTATGATGCCGATGTCGAAAAGGCCCGCAAGATCATCAAGAAGATCGGCCAGGAACTCTTCGCTGACCCCGAGTTCAAGCCCATTACGATCGAGCCGTTGAAGATGCAGGGTATCGACAGCCTGGGCGACTCCGGATTGCTGCTGCGCATGAAGGTCATGACGCTTCCCGGAGAGCAGTTCACGCTGAAGCGCCGGGCGCTGCGAATGATCCATCAGGCCTTTAATGAAAATGGCATCCGCATAGCCGTGCCGACTGTCCAGGTCGCCGGCGACAAGGTTGCTGACCCGGCCGCGGCTGCCCAGCAGGCACTGACTGCGCAGAAACAGGCCTTGGCGGCTGCCGCCAGCTGACATGATCGATTTGGCCTGCCGGCTGGCGGGCCTGGCTACTATGGCGTTCAGGAAAGGAGATTTCGATGGAAGACTATCACTTCGCTCTCACCGATCACGTGCCCGGCTTCATCACCGCGCCGGGCCAGACCGACTATTTGTTCGTCGGCGTCATCATTTTTCTGATCGTGATGATCCTTGTGGTCGGCAACCTGTACTTCCAGCTGCACGCCGTTCCCGAACGCATCGCCCATCACACGAACAAGGTGCAGATGGAGATCGTCGCGGTTCTGGCGCTGATCTCGCTCTTCACCCACAATCATCTCTACTGGATCCTCGGCCTGCTCTTGGCATTCATCCGGTTTCCCGATTTTTCGACGCCCCTTTATTCGATCGCCCGGTCGCTTGCCAGGCTTGCCCGCCGCGATCCGGCCGAACTCGAGGACGAGGCGCCGGTCGCAGCCGATCACCCGGAACCGGTCCGCCCGCCTGCGCCGGAACCAGTGGCGGAAGCACCCGTCCGGGCGCCCGCCAAGACACTGCACGAAGAGGGGATATGATCATGCTCGAATTGATGCTTTGCTCAATGCTGACCATCTTCCCGGACTATCTCTACCGGCGCTATGCCCAGGGCAAGCGCATCGGCCAGGAGATCACCCTTTACAGCATGTGGTACGAACTGCGCTGGGGAATCTCGGCCTGCCTGATCCTGACCGTCTCGCTGATCACCATGATCTTCTATTTCCATCCCTCGACGAAAACCGTCACGGCGGTGTTCCGCACCGTGACGATCCTGCCGGAGGCGTCCGGCCGGGTCGATGAAGTCTTTGTCGGCGTCAACCAAAAGGTCGCCGCCGGCGCGCCGCTCTTCCGGCTCGACGATTCACAGCAGAAGGCGGCCCTTGAGACCGCCCGCCGGAAGATTGCCGAGACCGAGGCGGAAGCCAGGGTCTCACAGACCGAGCTTGCGAGCATGGATGGCCAGATTCAGGAGGCCGAAGGCGCCTTGCGAGTGGCCGAGGACGAGCTGGAGATGAAGACGCAGCTCCTGAAAAACGATGCCGTTGCCCGCCGCGAGGTGGTCCGCCTCACCAATACGGTCGAAGGTCGCAAAGGCTCCCTGAGCGCCGCGCTCGCTAAGAAAGAGACGCTGCAAACCAAGCTCAGCGTTCTCCTGCCGGCGCAGAAGGCGAGCGCGGAGGCCGCCCAAGCCGAGGCGCAGGTGGAACTCGACAAGACAATCGTCAAGGCGGGGGTTTCGGGCACCGTCCAGCAATTCACATTGCGGCCCGGTGATGTGCTGAACACCATGCTGCGTCCTGCCGGCATCCTGGTGCCGAGCGAAGCGGGCCGCGGCACGCTGATCGCCGGTTTCGGGCAGATCGAGGCGCAGGTGATGAAACCCGGAATGGTCGCGGAGGCTGTCTGCGTCGGCAAGCCGTTCACCATCATCCCGCTCGTCGTGACCGACGTGCAGGACGTGATCGCGGCCGGCCAGTTGCGCCCCACCGACCAGCTGGTCGATGTTCAGCAGATGGCAAAACCCGGCACTCTGACGGTGTTCCTTCAGCCGCTCTTCGACGGCGGCCTCGCTGATGTGCCGCCGGGCAGCAGCTGCATTGCCAATGCCTATACCAACAACCACGATGCGCTCGCCGATCCCAATATCAGCACGCCGCGCTGGATGTTCCTGCATGTCGTCGACACGGTGGGTGTCGTGCATGCGATGATCCTGCGTATACAGGCGATGTTGCTGCCGGTTCAGACCCTGGTATTCGCCGGACATTGAGTTCGTAGCCAGCTTCTCCAGTTTCCCGCCCTCGCTCGGGACTCTGAAACATGACTTGGCGGATAGCAGGCGGTTGAGATTTGACGGTTGCGCTTGGTCGCTTCGCAGCGAATCGGCGCGCCTTTGCCAAGGCCAACTATCCTGATGGTGTCGCAGCGCCTTTCCGCCAATGCCAACAGGCGCATGATGATCGCCAATCTGCTGATCGACGAGGCGATGCGCCGCCTGCCGCATAGCTGAAGCTATCTCGAGCGCGGGTAAACACTCCGACGCCACGGAGGAGCCGCCATCCGGCTTGGTCCGCGCAAGCTATATGTGCTGTTTTCCAGCGATTCAACCGCCCACCAAGGTACTCAGTTCGATTCTTTCGCGTTGGGGTAGCAGATAAACCTCCCGCTTTTTGGTATCTGACATAGCGTATTTCGGGACCGCCTAACCCATGCCTACGTCCTTTTCAGTAAGGCACAGCGCTAACTGGCGAAATTGAATGCGATACAACATGTTGTAGCATCGGGCGGTTTAATGTTTTCAGGAGATCGCCCACATGCAGTCTACGGAAGATCCGAAGCAGCCGCGCAACACTGCGCGCAGACATTTTCTAGGAGTGGTTGCGGCCGCCGGCGCTCGTCTCGCCGGCGCGGCGGCCATGGCCACGGCAATTTCAATCTCTCCGGCCAAAGCGATGGGTCGGCGCTGGGGGCGGGGCGGCTCCGGTGGACACGGAGGTTCCGGCGGAAGAGGTGGCCATGGCGGCAGCGGCGCAAATTGCTTCCTGCGCGGAACGTCGATCCTCACCAATTGCGGTGAGAAGCCCGTAGAGGATCTCAGCATCGGCGATCGCGTTGCCCTTCCGGACGGCAGCACCCGTGCGGTCAAGTGGGTCGGCCGCCAAAGCTTCAAGAAGAGCGGCGCACGCTGGCAGAAAGACGTGGTGCCGATCCGGGTTTGCCGTCACGCGCTGGACGGGCACACACCCCATTCGGATCTCTACCTGTCGCCTGGCCATGGGCTGTACCTGAACGGCATTCTGATCCAGGTGAAGGAGCTCGTGAACGGCACGACGATCGCACCGGTCGCTCCCGCGCCCGACGCTTCGATCGACTATTATGCCGTCATGCTCGATGCGCACGAGGTTATCCTAGCCGAAGGTGCTGCGGCCGAGTCCTTCCATCTGAAGAACAGCAATCACGAGAACTTCTGCAACTTTGCAGAGTACCAGCGTCTCTATGGCGGGGAACGCAGCATGATGACACCCTTTGCGCCGTTGCTCGGAGGTGGCTGGTCACACTTGAAAGCGCTTCTCCTGCTCGGCGTTTCGCCGTTGGTACCGATAAGCGATCCATTCGGCGATGCCTGCGAAAAGATCGACGCGCAGGCCAGGGAATTGTCGCTCTGACGGGACGGGAATGCGCATAGATCAGGCTCGCTGCACGCGAAGCCGTGCGCCGGTTTTGCGATAATATCGAACAAAGATGTCAAGCGCGGCGCGCATCGGAAAGAGCGCGGCGCGCTTCGATTGTTCGGCTGCGACGAAGCCGATGATGCTCGCCGATCTCTTGATCGGCGAGCCGCCCGCTACTATTCCGCCTGCCCGTCTTTCGAAGGCTTTTCGGCTGATGTCTCATCGGCCTCGTCCTCTCCCCCGGCGTCGGGCTGCGCAACCGGCTCGGCCGACTGCGGCTGCGGCTTGAAGGTCCAGAACAGCATATAGAAGGCATAGGCGCCGGCTGCAGCGGAAATCACCGCCCAGAAGGGATCGCCGCCGATGATCTCGATCGCCGCCCAGCCGAAACAGACTGCAACGATGCCGACACGCACCCAGAGGCGCTGGTATGCCGGATGGTTCGGATCGATAAGCTGCATGTCTGTCCCGCGGTCGCATTTTGTCGCACTGTCCTTTAGTTTGAATCTTGCAAATGTGAAAGAGTCGCGGGCTTGACGAGACGCGCAGATGATGGAATGAAAATTCCAGATTTTTGGCAATTCGGTTTATTTGTTCCGAATTCAAGGGAGATTGAAATGACTGTAAGATTTGGTCTGCTCGGCGCCGGCCGTATCGGCAAGGTTCACGCCAAGGCCGTCAGCGGCGATGCCAATGCGACGCTGGTCGCCGTCGCCGACGCCTTTCCGCAGGCGGCGGAAGCCATCGCTTCGGCCTATGGCTGCGAAGTCCGCACCATCGAGGCGATCGAAGCCGCCAAAGACATCGACGCCGTCGTTGTCTGCACGCCGACGGACACCCATGCCGACCTGATCGAGCGCTTCGCCCGCGCCGGCAAGGCGATCTTCTGCGAAAAGCCGATCGATCTCGACGTCGCCCGCGTCAAGGCCTGCATCAAGGTGGTGGAAGAAACCGGCGCCAAGCTGATGGTCGGCTTCAACCGCCGCTTCGACCCGCATTTCATGGCGGTGCGCAAGGTGATCGACGACGGCAAGATCGGTGATGTCGAGATGGTGACGATCACCTCGCGCGATCCCGGCGCCCCGCCTGTCGACTACATCAAGCGTTCGGGCGGCATCTTCCGCGACATGACGATCCACGATTTCGACATGGCCCGCTTCCTGCTCGGCGAAGAGCCGGTCTCGGTGCTGGCGACCGCCGCCGTGCTTGTGGACAAGGCGATCGGCGAAGCCGGCGATTATGACAGCGTCTCGGTGATCCTGCAGACCAAATCCGGCAAGCAGGCCGTCATCTCCAACTCCCGCCGCGCCACCTATGGCTACGACCAGCGCATCGAAGTGCACGGTTCCAAGGGCATGGCGGCAGCCGAAAACCAGCGCCCGGTCTCGATCGAAGTGGCGAACGGCGACGGCTACACCCGCCCGCCGCTGCATGATTTCTTCATGACCCGCTACACCGAAGCCTATGCCAACGAGATCGCCGCCTTCATCGCCGCGATCGAAAAGGGCGCGAAGATCACCCCCTCCGGCGCCGATGGCCTGGCAGCACTGGCGCTCGCCGACGCCGCGGTCCAGTCGGTCAAGGAAGGCAAGCTGATCAAGATCGGCTAACGGTCCTCTCCCGACCGGAAGTCGTGCATGAGATGGCCGGGCTCTGCCCGGCCGTTTTGCGTTGGATGGCAGAGCGCGATCAAGACCCCTCCCCAACCCCTCCCCACAAGGGGGAGGGGCTAACTTGCCGCACCCCGCTGCTTCCCACTCCACGGTTTCATCCGCAGAAATGTGGAGGTCTGCCAAGGTGGGCGCCACGTAGTAGCCCCTCCCCCTTGTGGGGAGGGGTTTTCGTTCGAGCGCGTGCGCTGAGCGCAGCGAAGAGTGATGAATGGCGTGCCGTGTGGCCCCCTCATCCGACCCTTCGGGCCACCTTCTCCCCGCTGGGGAGAAGGGATATGCCGCAAGCTCTCGATTCCCTCTTCCCCCCAGCGGGAAGGTGCCCGTAGGGCGCATGAGGGGGCTGCACCGCAAGCCATCTCAATCCGTCCCCTGCCCCCCCGACAGCACGATGTCCTGGTCGATCACAGAGAGCGCCCGGTTGAGGTGGCCTTCGAAGACGAGGATGGGTTCGTCGGGGACGACGCGGATTTCGGGCATGCCTTCCATGCGCACGATATGCGACTGGCCGAGGCCCTCTTCGATGCCCTGCCGCAGCAGGTCGTAATAGCGGGTGCCGGGGCCGGTGATGGCGATCGGCATGCGTTCGGTCAGGCTGAGCATGCGCGACAGGCCGTTGCCGAGCGCGAGCCCCGCCTGGCGGAAGGCGAAGGCGGAGGTGCGGTGGCCCTGGCGGGCGCGGGCGGCGATCTTGTCGAGTTCGGCGACCGGCACGAATTTGGCCGGGATCGTATCGAGCGGCACTTCGAAGGCGCTGCGCAGGATAGCGTAGAAGCCGGCATAGGCTTCGATGCAGCCGCGAGTGCCGCAACGGCAGAGACCGCCACCCGCCATATGCAGCATGTGGCCGAAATTGGGGGCGGAGATCTCCTGGCCGGCCTGGCCGCCGCGCCGGACGATTCCGAGCCCGATGCTGTGGCCGAGCGAAAGTGCGGCGAGCGAACGGAAATCAGCGCCCTTGGCGATCTCCTCACGGGCGCCGAGCGCGGCGGCGACGAGCAGCGTCTCGTTGTCGAGAATGACCTTCGCCTGCCAGGCGGGCCGCAGCGCCGATTCGAAATCGATCTGGTCGCTGCCGAAGATCGGCGACCACAGAAGCACCGGCTCGGTGGAATGGACCAGCCCCTTGGAACTGATCGAGATCAGCAGCACCCTTTCCTGCGAAATCCTCGAGCGATCAAGAATGCGCAAGAGCCCGGCCTGCACCCCGGCGACGAACCGGGCGGCACCGGACGGATCACGCGAGCGCTCATCGCTGAAACGGTCGATCAGCTTGCCTGCATAATCCACAAGCGAATATTGCACGGCATCCGAGGAGATGATGACGACGATCAGATAGCCGCAATCGCGCCGCTGGCGCAAAAGCACACGCGGCCGGCCGCGGCCGCTTGCCGCCTGCTGCTCGGATTTTTCGATGATCTGAGCGCGTTCCAGATCGGCTGTTATCGCCGAAATGGTGGCCGAGGAAAGGCCGGTGAAATCGGATATTTCGGTATGGGCGAGCGCACCGTGGCGCCGCAGCACGGACAGCACGAGCACGCTGTTTCTCTGCCGGACCAGCTCCGTGCTCGACTTGGTCAGCATGGATGCCGCCCTCTCCTCCTGCTTTCGTGAGAGCATGATGTTTCCCGAAAAACCGCTCACGGTTTTCGGCATCATGCCTTCATCGCCCTCACCTTCCCCTGCATCTGCGGCCGCTCTTGCGCAAGCGAATTAAGCCGGCGATGCAGAGTTGACAGTTGAAAAAATCTCTGACAGTTAATTTCTCGACTGTCGAGAAAAAAATCTCGACAGCTTTCGCGGTGGCCGGAGGAAGCATGGGCTGGGCCGGTCGCAACTCACTCGGGAGGACAATTTATGAAGTCTATTTTGAAACTCATGGCAGGGGCTGCCATTCTCGTTTCCGTGCATACCGCCGCCATGGCTGCTGATCTCGTCGTCGGCGTTTCCTGGTCGAATTTCCAGGAGGAGCGCTGGAAGACCGACGAAGCCGCCATCAAGAAGGCTCTGGAAGCCAAGGGCGCCAAGTATATTTCCGCTGACGCGCAGTCCTCTGCCGCCAAGCAGCTGACCGACGTCGAATCGCTGATCTCGCAGGGCGCCAACGCGCTGATCATTCTCGCCCAGGACTCCGACGCTATCGGCCCGGCGATCGAAAAGGCCGCTGCCGAAGGCATTCCGGTCGTCGGCTACGACCGCCTGATCGAAAACCCGGCTGCCTTCTACATCACGTTTGATAACAAGGAAGTCGGCCGCCTGCAGGCTGAGGGCGTCTTTAAGGCCAAGCCGGAAGGCAACTACGTCTTCATCAAGGGCTCTTCTTCCGACCCGAACGCCGACTTCCTGTTCTCGGGCCAGCAGGAAGTGCTGAAGGCTGCGATCGACGCCGGCAAGATCAAGAATGTCGGCGAAGCCTATACCGACGGCTGGCTGCCGGAGAATGCTCAGCGCAACATGGAGCAGTTCCTGACCGCCAACAACAACAAGGTTGACGCCGTCGTCGCCTCCAACGACGGCACGGCCGGCGGCGCGATCGCAGCGCTCGACGCCCAGGGCCTCGCCGGCTCCGTTCCGGTTTCCGGCCAGGACGGCGACAAGGCGGCGCTGAACCGCATCGCGCTCGGCACGCAGACGGTTTCCGTCTGGAAGGACAGCCGCGAACTCGGCAAGCGCGCCGCTGAAATCGCTCTCGACCTCGCCGGCGGCAAGGACATGAGCAAGATCGACGGCGCCCAGGCCTTCAAGGGCGGACCGAAGGGCGTGGAAATGCAGTCGGTCTTCCTGAAGCCGCTTGCGATCACCAAGGACAATCTGAACGTCGTCATCGACGCCGGCTGGATTTCCAAGGCTGAAGCCTGCCAGGGCGTCAAGGCCGGCACGGTTGCCGCCTGCAAGTAAGCCAGCTTTGAACTAGAATGACCGGCGCCGCAGCGAAGACCGCTGCGGCGCCGGATGCGGACGGGAATTCCCAGACGAAGTTTTCTCCGCCTCGCCACACCATCGCAGACTTGCATTCCCTGCCGGAAGAGCGTCGCGACGCCACGCGACCGGCTTCCGGAAGCATCGCGGTGGTCAGTTGAAGACAGACGAATGACGCCTTTGGCCAAGCTCCAGCACGCAGGCGCCCGTCTAAACAAGAATGGGGGAACGGCAAACCCATGGCCGACATGCTAAAATCAACGACTTCAAGCGGGCCGCGAACGGCGGAAGCCAATCCGGTGACCCGCTTCTTCCGCGCGACCGAGATCGACACCCGCCTGCTCGGCATGATCGGCGCGCTCGTCATCATCTGGATCGGTTTCCACATCATCACCGGCGGCCTGTTCCTGACCCCGCGCAATCTCTGGAACCTCTCGGTCCAGACGACCGACATCGCGATCATGACGACGGGCATGGTGCTGATCATCGTCACCCGCAACATCGACCTTTCCGTCGGTTCCGTGCTCGGCCTCTGCGGCATGATCATGGGCGTGACGCAGGCGAAGATCCTGCCGGAATATATCGGCTTCGACAGCCCCTTCACCTGGGTGATCACGCTGCTGATCGGCATCATCGCCGGCGGCCTGATCGGCACCTTTCAGGGCATGATCATCGCCTTCCTCAACGTTCCCTCCTTCATCGTCACCCTCGGCGGCCTGCTCGTCTGGCGCGGCGCGACCTGGCTCGTCACCAGCGGCCAGACGGTTGCCCCCATGGACCAGACCTTCCGCATCATGGGCGGGGGCGCGGAGGGCTCGATCGGCGCCACCTGGAGCTGGGTCGTCGGCATCGCCGCCTGCCTCTTCGTCATCGCCAGCATCATCGGCTCGCGCCATCAGCGCCGCCGCTTCGGCTTTCCGCGCCGGCCGATCTGGGCGGAATATTTCCTGGCGACCTTGAGCTGCGTGCTGATCCTCGGCGCCGTCTCGATCGCCAACAGCTATTACTGGCCCGTTAACATCGCCAAGAAATATGCCGAGACCAACAATATCCCCTGGCCGGAAACCGGCCTCGACATTCCCTACGGCATCGCCGTGCCGGTGCTGATCGCCATCGTCGTCGGCATCATCATGACCTTCATCGCCACCCGCCTGCGCTTCGGCCGCTATGTCTTCGCGATCGGCGGCAACCCGGAAGCGGCCGAACTCGCCGGCATCAAGACACGTTGGGTGACGGTGCGCATCTTCGCGCTGATGGGCGTGCTCGCAGCCATTGCGGCGGCGATTTCCACCGCCCGCCTCAATGCGGCGACGAACTCGCAAGGCACGCTCGACGAGCTCTACACCATCGCCGCCGCCGTGATCGGCGGGACGTCGCTCGCAGGCGGCACCGGCACCATCGCCGGCGCCATGCTCGGTGCGCTCGTCATGCAGTCTCTGCAATCCGGCATGGTGCTGGCGCATGTCGACACGCCGCTGCAGAGCGTCGTCGTCGGCACCGTCCTTGTCGTGGCGGTCTGGCTCGACACCGTCTACCGCGCCCGTGCCAAGTGAGAGGAGCTCCAGATATGGCTGATCAACGCACTCCCCTCGTGGAACTGAAAAACATCTCGATCTCCTTCGGCGGCATCCACGCCGTGGACAACGCCTCGGTCGATCTCTACCCCGGCGAAGTGGTGGCCCTGCTCGGCCACAACGGCGCCGGAAAATCGACGCTGATCAAGATTCTCTCCGGCGCCTACAAGCGCGATGGCGGCGAGATCCTGATCAATGGCGAGCCGGCCGAGATCCGCAATCCGCGCGATGCCAAGAAATACGGCATCGAGACGATCTACCAGACGCTTGCCGTGGCCGATAATGTCGACGCCGCCGCCAACCTCTATCTCGGCCGCGAGCTGAAGACCCGCTGGGGCACGCTCGACGACGTGGCGATGGAAGCCTCGGCCCGCCAGGTGATGGGGCGGTTGAACCCCAACTTCAAGCGCTTCAAGGAGCCGGTGAAGGCGCTTTCGGGCGGCCAGCGGCAATCGGTGGCGATCGCCCGCGCCATCCTCTTCAACGCCCGCATCCTGATCATGGACGAGCCGACGGCGGCCCTCGGCCCCCAGGAGACGGCGCAGGTGGGCGAGCTGATCAAGCAGCTGAAGAAAGAAGGCATCGGCATCTTCCTCATCAGCCACGACATCCACGACGTCTTCGACCTCGCCGACCGCGTCTCGGTGATGAAGAACGGCCAGGTGGTGGGCCACGCCCGCACCGAGGATGTGACCAAGGACGAGGTGCTCGGCATGATCATCCTCGGCAAGGTGCCCCCAAAAGCCATCCCCGGCCCCGGCGCCATGCAGATCTGACGCCACCAGCGCCCTGCCCTGGATAACCAAGCTCCGCCGCTCGCAAGACCGGCGGAGTTTTTTATGTGGCATTCCCCAGGCTGACGGATAAAAACGCCCGTCAAATCGCAAGCATCGGTATTTCCGAGAATTTCGCGATTGAAGCCGGCCGCAAGCTAGGCTAAGAACCACCCATCGGACAGGCGATTCAAACCGCCTCAGGCATGCACCCGTAGCTCAGCTGGATAGAGTGTTGGATTCCGATTCCAAAGGTCACAGGTTCGAATCCTGTCGGGTGCGCCATTTCCATAGGTCTAACCTACTGTTCTTCAGAACAAATCCTCGCGGGGAATTTGTCGTTCCCTCGTTCTTTCCCCCAATGGCGATAGGAAGTCTTTAGACGTCAATGGACGACGCCTAGCAGCGCCTTCAAGTTTTTTATCCATCCTCGGTGAAATTACTGTCGACTTCATCCCCGTTTGGCTCGGTGTCGCCGCCGTCCTCGTCGTTTTCGTCGTCGAGCTCGGTATCGCAGATCTCCGGCGACAAGGGCGCGCATGATGTCGTCATTCGATGTGGTCATTTCTCGTCTTTCGGGGGAAGGCCATGCCATGTTTGCCGCAGGGTGTGGGAACGCTTGCCGCGTACCCTAAACAGCCCAAGTCTTTAGTGAGCTTGCTACAAAGCTACCCAGATCGGTGTATTGCAGTTCGTTGGGATGGTATCATGGGCAGATCGTTTGTCGTGGCAATGGTCCGCAGCGCCTGGCGGAATTGCTGCTGCAGGGAGTCGGCGATGACGTCGATGCGCGACGGGTTGCCGGTCATCAGCAATACGTCGGCGCCTCCTCCTTGGCCGCGTTGATGATGGACTGCATCTGCGTGGGATAGGTGGTGTTATAGGATGACGGCGATAACAGCGCGTTGTTGATCGTCAGGTCGATGATGACCAGATCCGCGTCGGCGCAATAGGTGGTGGCGGCACTAAGGGCGGTCCATGGATTTGTCGTTCCTATCCAGTCGGAAATCTGGGAGACGCAGTTACCGAGGTTCCAGATGTCGAAGGCTTTTGCCGTATCATCCCATGCCCTGACGCCCACCACGAAGGCGTTTCCGGCTACCCTTCTGAAGGCGGTTTGCCATTCAAATCCCCTGAGAGTCTCTGTTGAACGAGAACCGCGCCACGAGGGCTGCGGCGTCGATGATGCCGGTAAGCGCCGACATCCCGAGCCCGACATAGAAGCCCTTCGCCACCCATTCCGCAGCGAAGAACAGATAGACGGGCTCGACAGCTATGATGAAGAGCAGAAAGGCAAGCAGGCGCACCGACCAGGCGCGTTTAAGCACCTCGCGCCAGTTATGGACGAGCATGGGGAGTTCTCCGATTTTAGTGTGAAAATGCCGCCCGGAGGCGGCTTGGCGTTTTAGCGTGGCGGCGCATCAAATGATGTCATGGAGGTGCGGTAGCCAAGACTCGACATCTTCGCCCTTCGCCATATCTCCTCAACACCATCAAGGAGGGAAATATGTTTCGAGCACTAGCCGTTTCGCTAGCTGTCAGTGCCACAGCTATCCTGTGCCAGCCCGTTTTTGCAGCTGACATGATCGAGGGCTATCGCCCTCCACCGGCTACGCGCCATGTCGTTTACCACCCCAAAAAGGCATATGTCAGGAAGACCTTTTACGAGTGCGGTGAGCTATTGGTGGAGTACCGCCCGCCGTATCGTCCTCACACGGAGATTGTTAACGTCTGCCATCCACGCAAGTATGCCCTTACCCGATACTGACGGGCGATATGTTTCAGGAAGGTAGAAGCCAAAGAGCAGCGGAATGTTGCGCTTGACGGTGAAGGCAGAAGCAGTGTCCTCAACGCCGTCCAGATCGGCGTTCAGCGTCGAGAACCAGCGCCAGCGGCCGGGAAGAACTGGGCCGTGCTTCATCGACCAGGCCGCCAGGAATGACGACAGGAGATAAGCCAGCCCCACCAGCGCCAGATTTACCGGCAGATAGGCGATGTAGCGGAGAATTGGCTTGCTCATGGCCTCACCCCTACGTTAAGCCCGCGCTCAAAACCGAAAGTGTTCATTCCAAAACACGCGGAAGGCCTCCTTCCTCGTTTTTTTGTGGAGTTAAAATTGCTGAAGGCCGAAGCACGTATGGCAGTTCTCCTCGCCGTCGGCATCGGGGGCGCTTTTTTGATAGCCATTCGATACGGTATACACGCCGGCTATTTGACCCCTGACCGTTAGAGAGAAGCCGCTGCCGAGAAGAACCCGTCGATCTGCTGCGACGTGAACCCCATAGCTTGTTCGTCAAAAATAGTCGCCTCCTTGGAAGCCGCAGTGATGGCAGTTGAACTGGACGCCCTGGCTGTCGATGCGAACCCAGAGACAAGGCTCCCGTTTGTTGCGCCTCGATGCTGAGCACTTCGGGCAAGTCGTTTTCTGATTTCCGGCTACGATCCGCTCGTTATTTTCAATATCGGCGAACAGCGGCCGCAGTCGGCGTTAGCACGGTGTTAGCGTAAATCACCTACCATAGCGACACTATTCGAAACACGGTTTGTCCGTTGCAACAGGGACAAATGGACGGTGGCGATCCCGGAAACGCCACGGCCTACGGAGATTACATGAAACCGGTTCTAGCCAGCCTGATATTGTCGTCTGCCATGCTGCTATCCAGCGCGTCGGGATTTGCCGCTTCCGGCGGATGGCAGTCGGATGGGCAAGGCACGAGATATTGGCATGTCACCCCGCCGCCCGGGCAATGCAATATAAGTCAGGCGAAAAACCGTGCGCTTCGGGCCGGCATCTATCGCAGCGAGATCATACAGCAGGATGAGAATATCATCGTGCTCAGAGGCCTGGATGAATCGGGCGACCGGCGAACGATCGGTTTCGGCAACATCAGGGGATGCCCTGAGTTGGAAGGCTATGAGGAAAGCCCGAACTTCTGAGGGTATTGTTTAAAGCCGACCATCGCCGTAACTGGCTCCGGCAATTGAATTGCATGCGCACCGGACGACGCGACCGGTCGGCCAGGGCCTCAAGCCCGTCCAGATGTCCGCGAATCCTTGGAAAACGATCTCCCGAAAACAGTGCGACGCCTGCTCCAGAAACACGCCATTTACCTCCCGGCGGGGATTGGAAGTGTGAATTCACCCTCAATTTCGTTGACGTTATTCGTGATCGCCAAGGCTTTCAATCCCCACAATTCCCCGCGCCGCGCCGGAGGTATACCGTCGCGGCACTTCTTGAAAACAGGCGGCGACCGCCACGCTTTTCAAGTAAGAGACTCCATCG
Organism: Rhizobium atlanticum; assembly: GCF_030182485.1. Lineage (NCBI taxonomy): Bacteria > Pseudomonadati > Pseudomonadota > Alphaproteobacteria > Hyphomicrobiales > Rhizobiaceae > Rhizobium > Rhizobium atlanticum. Next base: position 35,741 of record NZ_JAQJCJ010000021.1, on the reverse strand, counting down.
CCGCTGGCGCGGGTCGACCGGGAAAACAAATGAGCCCCCTGAATGCTGATTTACAACAGCACATAAAATAACGACTGAAATCGACCCCGCCCGCAAATCTTTTATCGGGCCGTACTGTTCTCCCTCCGAGATCTCTGTGTTAGGCAGCCCCAAAAGCGCCAATCTTGCGCATGACCAAGTACGCTCTCGATATGAAGGCCGCGGGCATTGAAGGCTTACAGACCAGAGATTGATGGCCTCAGGGCCATATCGGTGATCGCGGTTATACTTTATCACGCCGAGTTCACGGTGGCTGGCCACACGCTGCTTTCGGGTGGGTATATCGGCGTCGATGTATTTTTTGTGATCAGCGGCTTCCTGATTTCCCAGATTTTGCTGACGGAGATCGAAGCGACGGGGCGTATCGATTTCCTTAAATTCTATGCCCGGCGTGCGCGCCGAATTCTGCCTGCGTTGTTCGCAGTCATTTTCGCGACGATGCCTTTCGCCTATTACTTTTTATTGCCGTTGGAACTCACGGACTACGCCAACTCCGTAGGTTCTTCGCTCCTGTTTGGATCGAATATCTATTTTTATTTTACTGCGGCCCAGTACGGAGAGCCCAGCACCCTTCTCAAGCCTTTTCTGCACACCTGGTCGTTGAGCGTCGAAGAGCAGTTTTATATCGCCTTTCCGATCTTGTTGCTGATCGTGCGCCGATACTTGAAATCGAACTTTTTGCCATGCGTGTTGGTGGCGGCAGCCCTCAGCTTCGTGTTCTGTTTCGTCACGGTACGGCACGATCCGCAGCAGGCCTTCTATTCGCCGCTCACCCGGGCCTGGGAACTGCTGGCCGGAACACTGCTCGCCTATTACGAGCTCAGGCGTGGACGGCCTCGCCCCCAGCCGTTGCTCGCGGCGGCCGGGCTTATCCTCGTTTTTGGTTCACTCATCTTGTTTGGAAAGGATACGGTTCACCCTGGCCGGGTCACTGTGATCCCCGTCGTCGGGACCTGCCTTGTGCTCGCATTCGCCAGCCGTGAGAACGCAGCCGGGCGCCTGCTGGCTTCTCGGCCCGCGGCGCTCACCGGGTTGGTGTCCTACTCCTTGTATTTGTGGCATTATCCGGTCTTCGCCTTCTGGCGGCTGACAAGTTTGGATTTCGGCAATGGCGACAAGTTTCTCGCCATCGCAGTGACGGTGCTGGTCTCAGTCGTCAGCTTTGTCGTCATTGAAAAGCCGCTTCGCCACACCAGGAGAAGCCGCGCTCTCTGGATCACCCTGAGCTCATCCGTTGCAGCCATCGCAGCTGCTGTCCTTTCAGCAATCACGATGGCCGGTTTTCCTCATAGGCTGGATGAAGTCTATTCACCTGTCGCGCAGGCGAACGAAGCACGGCTCGAAAGCACTTTTCTAAGCTTGAACGACAACATTCAAGCTGAGAAGCCCGTTATCTTCATCATTGGGGACTCGCACGCCAGAAATTGGTCGATTGCGCTGAAAAATTACGTCGATACCGATCGGTATCAAGTCGTGGCGCTCAGCTATTTGAACTGCATGGTGGAGATCAAGAACGATAGTGTGAAGGCCCCGTCGCGCGCCAGCATTTACGACAAATACTGCATTCCCTTTGAAAAATATATCAACGACAAATCATTGCTCAGCCGAACGAAAGCGATCTTCCTCACGAGCCTTCGGCCTTTCGAATACACCGTCAACCCGTTCAGGTTCGAGCTTATTTCCTGGATGAAAAGCCACTCGGATAATGCGCGCGTTTTCGTGTTCGGAAATTATTTCCAGCTTGACGAATTGCACTCGTGCCTGGGGCTGATGTTTCAGAGAAAATCCGATGCCTCTATCTGCCTGCGATCGGCGAGCTATCCGCCGGCCAACCAGCCTTTAGAGCAACTGCCCTTTTTCCCCTCCGGTCTTCCGTTCACCTACGTGGATATCGTCAAGCTTCACTGCGATTACGACAAGGAGAAATGCCTCACCAGCAGCAGGGGTGTTCCATTCATCACAGACTGGAACCATATGACAGCCGAATTTCTGACGACGTTGATTTCCGACATTCTGGAAAAGAAAACCGCTGACCTGCGGAGCGACGGTCTCCTCGATTTCCTGGTACCGCCGCACGCGGGGCAGGCCGAACGAACGGCAAGTTCTGAGCCGAACGCTGGTCCCGCCTCTTCCGCTTCTCCATCAAATTAGGCGGTCATACGCCGGAAACGACGGCTCCCATCGTCTCAATGCGTTGTTCTGATCGCGCATTAACTGGAAACAGACGATGAGCGCGTTCCACTCCCCATTTCAATGGCAGAGGTCGCTGAACTCGATCGAGCGGCGTACATTCGGGTGATCTCCGATCCGATAGTGGTCCGTTCCTTTCCGGCTTTAAAGCCGCAGCGGCATCGGGCACCACCGGCCGAATGCTCCGACGGATGCTTTATTAGACATCACTGAAACATGCGGCAAAGTCGTGTATAATGTCTGGGGAGAATTCATGTCGGGGGACTGAGACATGGAGCGCAGATTATCTGCAATTCTAGCCGCCGATGTGGTCGGATACTCCGCCCTTATGGAACAAGACGAAGCGGGCACATTTGACCGTCTTCGAGCGCGCCGCACCGAACTTTTTGAACCCGAGATTGCGCAGCATCATGGGCGCATCTTCAAGCTCATGGGCGACGGCCTCCTCGCGGAATTCGGCAGCGTGGTCGACGCCGTGGAATGTGCCGTGTCTCTGCAGCGCGGGATGACCGAGCGCAACGCCTCTGTTCCTGAGGAGGACAGGTTCGATGTCCGCATTGGTATCAACATCGGCGAAGTGATCGTGGACGGCGACGACCGCTATGGCGAAGGCGTCAACGTCGCGGCCAGGCTGGAGCAACTCGCGCCACCGGCCGGGATCTGCGTTTCCGGCAAGGTGGCGAAGGAGGTCGAGAACAAACTTGCATTTACCTTCGATTCCATCGGGCGGCAGAAGGTCAAGAACATCGAGGAGCTTGTCGATGTCTACCAGGTGCGTATCGACGCCGCGCCACGCCGACGCATTCGTCACAAGCGCAGGATCGGCCGACGATGGTGGGCCATTGGAGCCGCGGCAACCATCGTCGCCTTGGTGGCCGTATGGATGGCGTTACAGAACCCGCTGACCACGACCTCTCCTGCAGGCCCTCGCACGATTCCTTCTGTCGCCGTATTGCCCTTCGCTGATCTCAGTGCCGACAAGAGCCTGGGGTACATGGGAGAAGGGCTGGCGAACGACGTCATCGCGATCCTCTCGCGCTTTTCTGACATTGCGGTCGTCTCGCGAACTTCGTCGTTTGCGTACGAGGGTAAGCAAGGCGACATCCGCCAGATCGGCAAGGAACTTGGCGTCGGCTATGTTGTCGAGGGCAGCGTACGCAAGGAAGGCGATAGAGTGCGCATCGTTGCACAGCTCATCAACACCAAAACCGGAGACCATGTCTGGGCGGACCGCTTCGACAAAACGGGAGCTGACCCATGGGCGCTTCAGGATGAGTTGACCGGCAAGATCGTGGGGGCGATGACGGGCGAATTCGGAGCCATTCGCAAAGCGGACTACAGTCTGGCCTGGGGTAAGGATAGCACCAATCTCGCTGAATACGATTACTACTTGCGGGCGGAAAGCCAGTTGAACCTCTACACGAAGGAAGGTCTCGAACGATCAGGTGAGATTTCACGACAGGGGCTGCAGGCATTCCCTGGCTCCCCTCTTTTGACCGTCGAATTGGGATGGTCTCACTGGCTGAACGCTGCGCTGCTCTACAGTCCGGACCCGCAGGATGATCTTCGGGAGGCGGAGCGACTGGTCAATCAGGCCCTCGCAGACAAGAATCTAAGCCCGCAAGTAGCAAGACTGGCAAACTGGCTCAACGCTTGGCTCCTGACCCTTAGAAGGGACCATGATGGCGCTGTTGCGGCAATGAACAAGGCCATCGCGGCCGCACCCTATAATGCGTTCACGCTTACCGACGCAGGAAGTATCTTTCTACAAGCCGGTCAACCCGAAAAGGCGCTGGAGCTGACCGACGCTGCGGCCGCGCGGGACCCTGCCCTATCTTGGTTTTTCAACTATGTGCGAGGTTTTATCTACATCGTGCTTGGCAAAAATGAGGACGCAGTTGAGGTTCTGAAGACAACAGATTTCGCCGACGCACCATTGCAACTGGCCATCGCCTATGTGCGTCTTGGACGCGAGGCAGACGCCCGAGCTGCCGTCGAGAAGATGCTCAAGTCAGCTCCGACTGCGACCATCCAGTCGTGGCGGCAGACCTGGAACTTCCGAGATCCTTCCATTATGGATCGCGCCGCAGCAGATCTCGCGCGCGCCGGCCTTCCGCCGCAATAGGCTGTCGATGGTATTCAGACTTCAGGAACATGGATCTTGCATCCTCAATTTGCTGGGCTCGCGCATCCGTCTGTTAGCAATTTGTTGACCATAAGCTGGCTTTACTGAGCCGGATGGATGCGGCATTTCCCGCCCGTCGTCGAGTGTTTGGTGTGAGACGGGTTTGTTCGTGTTGAAGTATTCACTGCAAGGTTTGTCGGGCGGAGCCTTGGGCGGAATTGCCACTCTGCTCTCACGTGCAAAACGCTTTGCAGCGCAGACCATTCTGCCGGGCTTGTTTGCGCTGCCGGCACTTGCCGGTTCTGCATCCCTTGCCTCGGCGGAAGATCGGGCGCTGAAGCTTTTCTTCACCCACACGGGCGAGAGGGCCACGATCACCTACAAGCGGGATGGAAAGTTCGATTCCAGGGGCCTTGCCCAAATCAACCGGTTTCTGCGCGACTGGCGCAGGAATGAGCCGACCCGGATGGATCCGCGGCTGCTCGACCTGGTCTGGGAGGTGTATAAGAAGAGCGGCGGCAAGGATTATATCCACGTCGTCTCCGCCTATCGTTCCCCTGCCACCAACAACATGCTGCGCAACCGTTCGCGCAGCACTGGCGTCGCCAAAAAGAGCCAGCACATGCTGGGCAAGGCGATGGATTTCTACGTTCCTGGCGTGAAGCTTGCGACGCTGCGTGCCATTGCCATGCAGATGCAGGTCGGCGGTGTCGGCTATTATCCGACCTCGGGTTCCCCCTTCGTGCATCTCGACGTCGGCAATGTCCGGGCGTGGCCCCGCATGTCCCGGCAGGAACTCGCGCGCATATTCCCGAACGGGAAAACGATGCATCTTCCGGCCGATGGGCGGCCGCTGCCGGGATATAATCAGGCGGTTGCGAACTACAGGAAACGCGTCAGCTCCACCTCGATCGAGATCGCCAGCACCGCCGGAGAAGACGAAGACGCGGGAGCCTCCACCACGCCAAGCGGCGGCGCCACAGACAGCAAGCTGGTAACCGCGCTGCTGCCGACGCCGAAAAGCCGGGCCTTGAACGCGCTGGCGCAGCAGACCGGCACGGTCGAGCGAGATGACAAAGGCTCCGCTCCCGATCTTTCATCTCTCCCGATTCCGATACCGGCGATGCGCCCCCTCGCCCTGGCGCAGGACGCGGGCGCGGACGACAGGCTGGTGACTGCCTCGATCGGCCCGATTGCAGCACTTCCGGAGAGACGCCTGCCCGCATTGCCGGCTCACGCGCGTTTCCATCCCGTCGTTGCTGCACAGCAGACCTCCAGGCAGGGCGCCGACATGATCGCCTCCCTGCCGATGACCGCTTCCTGGGAAGAAGCAGATTTCCTTGGATCGACGTCAGAAGCGGCGCTGATGCAATGGGCGCTGCATTCTCCCGGCGCGGCGATCGGATTGAGCGCGCCTCGCCTTTCCCCACGCACGGTCCATCGCGAGGCGAATGTCGCGGCTTCAGACGAGAACACCGTTCCGGTCGCCGCCACAGGTCCGTTCGACGCCAGCCGGTTTTCGTCGCTCCCGGAGGGTTGACCACCGAAAAACGATAGATGCATAGGGGCCAGAAGTCGTTTCTAAGCTTGCGTCAGAGAATTGCTCCGGTGCTGTGGGTACAATGGCGCAGAGCTAATGGCGACACTGAAATAGCAGAGATGCTCTTCTCTCCGTTCCCGATCGGATCGACAGAGCGATTAGAATATCAACGCAAGGTTTTAAATATATCATCACTCGCTCAGCGCTTCTGAGCCGCATCAACAAGATCATAAGTCGTAGGAACTTCTTCAATGCCGGTGAGTTAAGAGTGTGGATGTGATCGTCGCTCAGTCGACTTCGCATTTGTCCTTTCCAACTCTTCACAGCCCCGCAATCCAGCGGGGCTTTTTTTGCTGAAGTACTTTGCTCTGTACGGCATCGTACGGAAACTCTTGCGGCCCGCCGGCGTTTCTTGCTTCGGATCGCGCAGAGGGAGCCTCTCCTGTCTCCGCGCGCACCCCTATGCTCTGCGCGATCCACACTACCTCGAGACTTTTCTGAGATCCGATTGCGAACAGCGGCAAGGCAACGCGTAAATCGATGATCGCCGGCGGCGCCAGCATTTCGTGCGGCCCGAACGGCATTGTGCACATGCCACCGGCTCATCTCACTGTCTCAGTGAACAACCGCGATCACCCGTATTCCGGCTTCCTCCGCGGCGCGAATGAGGGCGGCGCGCGCCATATCGGGCGAAATATTGCCTTGGATCGCGTCAAGGCAGGTCTTTACAGCCGCTATATAGTCCCGGCCGTCATCCGTCGGCCAGGCGGCGACAAGCGCGCCTGCGACCTCACCGAGCGACCGGACCAGCCTGTGTTTTTCCTGACCGCCCATCACAAGCATCAGAGGCGCGAAGTCTTCGCTTGTGTGCCAGTCTACAATTCCGACCGTCTGTATTGCCATTCGTTCCTTCACCTCACAAGAAGCCTTCCCCATCCGCTGAAACGCAGGCGCCGGGTTCGGCAGGTTGGCGCTTCGGCAGGAGGTCTCGACGGTGTTTCGCGACAGACCAAAACCTTCCTGAGATGTCCCTTCAATCGGACGGGAAGCATCTAAGGCAGGTGATGCAGGGGAAAAGCCGGACCTAAGTCGGACTGGAAGGGCGGCGGCGGCTGTTCATATAACAGAGTCATGTAACCTGTAGGTCCGTGGAGGGGCGGAACGGGAGGAGGAGATGAAGTTCGGCCCCGATAACAACAACCACGAAGAGCGCTTTTCGCAAGGCCACAGTTCGGCAGCAACCGTCGCCACAATCGAAGCAGCCCTTTCCGCTGATCCCGACATCGACAGCAGCGCTATCGAGGTCAGGATGCTCGGTCCTGTCGTGCTGCTTGAAGGCTATATTACCAAGCCCGCCGACCGCGACAAAGCCATCGCGCTTGCGGCGATGATCGTCGGTGAGGAGAATGTCCACGACCGGATGCTGAGCCGTTTCTCCACGCAGTAGCGAGGGGTGGGCGGCTGGGACCAAGGTCGGCTAAGCCCCGGCCTCAAGTCCTAACTCCGGAACCGTTCCTCCATTATCCGGTTGGTACGCCAGCGGAACCAACCGCATAAAAGGAGGAAAATTGATGAATATCAAAGCAGTAGGAATTGCCGCTGGTCTCCTGTTGGCATCGACGTCTGCCTTTGCGCAGCAGTCGACGGTCACAGGTGCGGTCGGTGGCGCCGCGACGGGTGCGATCGTCGGCGGCCCGGTAGGTGCTGCTGTCGGCGGCATCGTCGGCGGCGTCGCAGGCAGCGTCATCGATCCGCCGCCGCCAAAGGTGGTGACCTATGTCGAGCAGGCTCCCGCCCCGGCTGAACGCGTCGTGGTGAAGGAGAAGGTCGTCGTCGGGCAGCCCCTGCCGGAGACGGTCGCCGTGACGCCAATGCCCGACGATCCGAAATATGCCTATGCGATCGTCAACGATCAGCGTGTGATCGTCGAACCTTCCTCGCGGACGGTCATCCAGGCCATCAAGTGACAGACGGGCGGCAAAGCCGCCATTCCAACAATCAGGGCGCGCATGTCACGCATGAGAATGCGGGCGGCACCGCCTGTTCGAACTTCGGAGAATGATCATGAAAAGCAACCATCTCACCATGCTTCTGGCAGCGCTGTCGCTCGGCGTATCGCCGCTTGCGACACTGCCGGCCGCGGCCCAGCAGGACAGCACAAAGAGCAGCGGCCAGACCCAGTCCGGTTCTCAGAGCACGGATTCCGGTTCGCAATCCGGGGCCGGCAAGACCGACTGCACCCCCGATGCTTCCGGGGGCTGCCCGCAGGGCAAGGGCCAGACGACGCAGCAGAAGTCCGGCCAGGGCTCCGACATGAAAAAGAGCGCTGAACAGCCTTCCAACGACAACGGTTCGACGAGCGGAAGCACCTCGGGCAAGGCTTCGACGGAAACCAAGCCCGCATCGCCGGACGCCAGCGGCGCCACCACCACCGAACAGAAGCCCGCCGCCAAATCCGGCACGACCGATACCAGCGGCTCGGCCACCACAGGCACAAAAGGCAGCACTACGCAGAGCGGCGACGCGACCAAGCAGTCGACTGATCAGAATGCGACGACGACAAACAAGAGCTCGTCGGAAACCAACGTCAACAACAACACGACGACGAACAAGCAGACTTCGAACACCACCAACGTCAACATCTCGGTCGAACAGCAGACTGAAATTCGTTCGGTGGTGAAGGAGGTCCATGTCGCACCGGTGAAGGAAGTGGACTTCACGGTCTCCGTCGGGGTGAAAATCCCGAAGAAGGTGCGGCTCGAACCATTGCCGCAGCGCATCGTCAAGATCGTTCCGCAGTATGAAGGCTATCGCTTCTTCATCCTTGCGGATGGCCGGATCGTCATCGTCGATCCCGATGCGCTGACGATCGTCTATATCATTGAGGCCTAAGGCCTGACACGCAGGTTCCGGCGGCGTCTTTTTCGCCGCCGGGCGGCCCACCGACACCCTCCATCCAATACGCACATTGAGTGACTGGCCTTCCTTCCGGCTTGAGCGTCTACTCTATCGCTCTGGCGGAGGAAGCAGACCATGGCCATGTATCTCACACGCTTCAGCTATACGCCCGAAACCTGGGCGCGCATGATCGAAAAGCCTGAGGATCGCCGCGAGGCGGCACGCAGCTACATCGAATCCGTAGGCGGCAAACTCCATGGGTTCTGGTATGCCTTTGGCGAGCATGACGGATGGAATTTGTGGGAGGCGCCCGACAACGTATCGATGGCGGCCGTCACGCTTGCGATCGGCGCCGGCGGCGCGCTCAGCTCGATCGAGACCACCGTGCTGCTCGAAGTCGAGGACACGATCCAGGCCCTGGAAAGAGCGAAGTCGATCCGATACCGCCCGCCGGCAGCCTAGGTTGCGGTAGCATCAAAGCGCGCCGAGGCCTTTCGGATCCGCTCGCGCTTCAGTTCATTGTTTACGCATGCTGCTGTCGAAGAACCGCAGCCTATTCGCTCTGCCGGAAATTCCGGATCCGATCGAACAGCACCGCCAGCACGATCGCGCCGCCGATAAAAGTCCCCTGCCAGAAGGCGTTGATGCCGAGCAGACCGAGGCTGTTGCGGATCACTTCGATCAGAGCCGCACCGACCAGGGCGCCGAAGGCGGTGCCGACGCCGCCGGCGAGATTGGCGCCGCCAATGACGGCGGCGGCGATGACCTGCAGTTCCATGCCGGCCCCGATATTGGTGGTGACGGCGCCGAGCCAGCCGGTCTGGACGATGCCGGCAATGCCGGCCGACAGCGCCGAGATCATGTAGACGGCGACCTTGATGCGACGCACCGGAACGCCGGTCAGTGTCGCGGCGTGTTCATTGCCGCCGATGGCGAAGATATAGCGGCCGAACCGCGTCCAGCGCAGCACGAAGCCGGTCAGAAGCGCCAGAATGATCATGTAGAGGACAGGATTGGCGATGCCGAGAAACCAGGCGCCGCCGCCGAGCGCCAGGAGCTTGTCGTGATCGGGACCGAACTGGAAAACGACGGTGTTGTTGGAGGCGACCATGGCGAGGCTGCGCGCCACCGACAGCATGCCAAGCGTCACCACGAAGGGCGGGAAATCGAGATAGGCGATCATGACGCCATTGAAAGCGCCGACGACAAGTGCCGTGCCGATTGCGGCCGCTATGCCGATTTCGATGCCGTAACCGGCATGCATGGTGACAGCCAGCACCATGCTGCAGAGGCAGAGCACCGAGCCGACGGAGAGGTCGATGCCGCCGGTGATGATGACCAGCGTCATGCCGAGCGCGATGATGGCGACGAAGGTGACGTTGCGGGTGATGTTGTAAAGGTTCTTCGCCGTCGCAAAGGAATCCGTGGCAAAGGACAGGAAGAGGCAGGCGAGGATGACGGCGATCAGCACCCAGAAGGTCTGACTGCCGACGAACTCCGATAGCCGGCTTCGCTCTCTCTGCGCAATCGTCTGATCGAGGGTAACTGCCATTGCTGACCTTCTTTTCTGCCCAGTTCCACGCCGCTCAAACCTGTTCGATGGCGCCTGTTATGAGACCCGTCACTTCCTCCGGCGAGCTCGCCGCAATCGATTTGTCGGCGACTTTCCGGCCGCGGCGCATGACGATCACCCGATCGGCGACGGTAAAGACGTCGGGCATGCGGTGACTGATCAGCACGACCGCGATCCCGCGATCACGCAGCTCGCGGATCAGGTTCAAGACCTCCGCCACCTGGCGGACCGAAATCGCAGCGGTTGGCTCGTCCATCAGCACGATCTTCGCTTCCGACAGCATGGTGCGGCCGATCGCCACCGCCTGCCGCTGGCCGCCCGACATCTGCTTGACGAGGTCACGCGGGCGGGTTTCCGATTTCAGCTCCTTGAAGATCTCGCCGGCGCGCCTGTACATCGTCTTGTAATCGAGCACGCGGAACGGACCGATGCCGCGGCGGAGCTCCCGGCCGAGGAAGACATTGGCGGCGGCCGTCAGATTGTTGCAGAGCGCCAGATCCTGATGGACGATCTCGATGCCATGCTGGCGCGCCTCGACCGGCCGGTGCATGACGATCTCCTTGCCGTCGAGCCGCATCGTGCCCTCGCTCGGCCGAAAGTTGCCGGCGATCATCTTGACCAGCGTGCTCTTTCCCGCGCCGTTGTCGCCCATCAGACCGACGACCTGGCCGGCTTCGAGCGTAAACGACACATCGTTCACCGCCTGGATGGCGCCGAAATGCTTAGAAATATTGGTGAGCTCGAGAACCGCTACCAGCCGACCACCCTCCCCTGATGCCGCAGACCTGCCGTCCCGACCTGCTGGCCGCCAGACGCCTCGATCTCGCTTTGCCGATCTCCTCCCAGAAAGCGATTATGCTCATTTATGCAAAAGCCTGAAGAATGGTCAATCAATTGTCCGCGCCAAGCGCCTGCCAAAGCAAAAATCTACTTCGCCGCGCAAATACAGATTGACGCCGGAAACGGGTAGATATTAGCTGTTGCTGGGAGAGAGAGCATGCTGATCCTTGTCACCGGGGCTACGGGCAAGGTCGGGCGGCGCTTCATAACTGAGCTGCTTGACGAGCCAAGATTTTCCAAAGCGCGCATCCGCGCGCTGTGTCACAATCGTGTGCTTGAAGAAACCGATCGTATCGAGGTCATCAAAGGCTCGATCGCCGACAGCGCCGTCGTGACAGCGGCAATGGCGGATGTCACCCATGTGCTGCATCTCGCCACCTGCAAGGAGACGCCCGACGATGTGATGGATGTTACCGTCAAGGGCCTGTTCTGGCTGCTCGAGGCCTTCCGCACCAGCCCGACGGCGAAGCAGTTCATCCTCATCGGCGGCGATGCCGGCATCGGCCATTTCTTCTATCGTCACGACGGGCCGGTGACCGAAAAGACGCCGCATCGCGCCTATCCCGGCTGCTACGCGCTCTCCAAGGTGCTGGAAGAGGTGATGCTCGAGCAGTTCGCCATCCAATATGGCATCAACAGCTGCTGCCTGCGGGCGCCCTGGATCATGGAGAAGGACGATTTCAGATATACGCTCTCCTTCGGCGACGATGTCTTCGGCGGGCCGGACTGGAAGAGCCTGGTGCCGCCGGCCGATGCGGCGCGTTACGCGCGCGACGGCACTGTGCCGCTGCTGCGCGATGCCGACGGGCGGCCGCTGAAGCGCAATTTCGTCCATGTCGACGATCTCGTCTCAGCGATTCTGGCGGCGATCGACAATCCGCGCGCCGTGGGGCAGCTTTTCAACATCGCGATGGATCGGCCGGTCGATTACGGCGAGGTCGCCGCCTATCTCGCCCGCACGCGCGGGCTCGGCTCCATCGACATTCCGAGCGAATATCACTCGAACTGGATGGACAACAGCAAGGCCAGATATCTGCTGGACTGGAAGCCGGTCTACGATCTGGAAAAGCTGATCAATTCGGCTTGGGACTACCAGCGTTCGAAGGAGGAGCCTCGGGTCGTCTGGTATCCAGGTTGATAACGCGGCGGGTGCAGAAGCGCCCGTCCTTTTTAATGGGAGGAAGCTATGAGGAAGGCATTATTGCTTACAGCTGCAGTCCTGGCGTTGACGGCCGGTCAGGCCCTTGCCGCCAAGAAGCAGCTGGTCATTGTCGTCAAGGGCCTCGACAACCCGTTCTTCGAAGCGATCAACCAGGGTTGCCAGAAGTGGAACAAGGAAAACGCTTCGGCCGAATATGAATGCTTCTATACCGGCCCGGCATCGACCTCGGATGAAGCCGGCGAGGCGCAGATTGTCCAGGACATGCTCGGCAAGGCCGATACGGCGGCAATCGCCATTTCGCCCTCCAACGCCAAGCTGATCGCCCAGACGCTGAAGACCGCCAATCCGAGCGTGCCCGTCATGACCCTTGATGCCGATCTTGCCGCGGAAGATTCCGCGCTGCGCAAGACCTATCTCGGCACCGACAACTATCTGATGGGGGCGCGGATCGGCGAATACATCAAGAAGGCCAAGCCGAAGGGCGGCAAGATCTGCACCATCGAAGGCAATCCCGGCGCCGACAACATCCTGCGCCGCGCCCAGGGCATGCGTGACACGTTGAGCGGCAAGAAGGGACTCGACGCCCTTAAGGGTGAAGGTGGCTGGACCGAGGTGGCGGGCTGCCCGGTCTTTACCAATGACGACGGCGCCAAGGGCGTGCAGGCGATGACCGACATCCTCGCCGCCAATCCCGACCTCGACGCCTTCGGTATCATGGGCGGCTGGCCGCTGTTCGGCGCTCCGCAGCCCTATCGCGACCTGTTCAAGCCGATGGCCGACAAGATCGCCAAGAACGAGTTCGTCATCGGCGCCGCCGACACCATCGGCGACGAAGTGGCGATCGCCAAGGAGGGCCTGGTAACCGCGCTCGTCGGCCAGCGGCCTTTCGAAATGGGCTACAAGGCGCCGACTGTGATGATGGACCTGATCTCGGGCAAGAAGGTCGATGATCCGGTCTTTACCGGGCTGGACGAGTGCACCAAGGATACGGTCGACACCTGCATCCAGAAATGACGCCGCGTTCGGAGCGCCCATTCCGGTGGGCGCTCCCCTGGACTACCTTTCGATCTCCGAAAAGATCCAGTCGGAAAAAGCGCGCATGGCCGCCGTGACCGGCCGCGACTGCAGGCGCGTCAGCCAATAGCTTCCGAGCGAGATGGCGGTGGCGAAAGGCTGCACGATCGCGCCCGAGCAGAGGTGCCTTGAAAACATCGAGGGCGGGGCGAGCGCCACGCCAAGCCCCTGGAGGGCCGCCTCCATCATGCCGACGGAGGAATCGAAGACGATGCCGGCATTGACCTGGGCGGCCGGCTGGATGCCCGCGGCCTGAAACCAGGTGCTCCACTCATCCGTGCGGTAGCTGCGAAGCAGCGTCGCTCCGGCAAGGTCTGCCGGTGATCGGATATCATCGGCCAGTTTCGGGGTGCAAAGAGGCGAAAGCGGCGCTTCGAACAGGCGCTGCGCCTCAGTGCCGTGCCATGAGCCGCTGCCGAAGCGGATGGCGAAATCGAGCCCTTCCGCCGCCGGATCGACGCGGTTGTTGTTGGTGGAAATGCGCAGATCGATGAAGGGATGCCGGCGCTGGAAGTCCGCAAGCCGCGGCAGGAGCCAGCCGACGGCGAAGGTTCCGACGACACCGAGGAACATGAGTTCGCGCACCTGCCCGGCCTCAATCCTGTCGAGCGTCGTCGCCATCTGGTCGAAGGAGGCGGTGACCGTCGGCAGCAGCGCTTCGCCTTCCGCGGTGATCTTCAAGCCGCGGGGAAGGCGCTGGAACAGCGCCACCCCCAACCGCTTCTCCAGGCCCTTGACCTGCTGGCTGACGGCCGCCTGGGTGACGCAGAGCTCGATTGCAGCGCGGGTGAAGCTCAGATGCCGCGCGGAGGCTTCGAAAGCCCTGAGGCCGTTCAGGGGAAGGAATTGCCGAACCATGTGAGCCCTAGAAATTCTTGTGGCTGTTGCGAGATATCATCGTTTGCGGTCATAAAACAGGGCAGCTAATCCCCTCCTCGGCGCATTTTTTGCGCTGCATCGACCTGGCGATTTGGAGATGATTGATATGAAGAATGTGGGGATGGGAATTTTATCGGCCGCTTCGATCTCGGCATTCACTTGCGCAAGCGGCTTTGCCGCCGATGCCGCGAAAGTGAGGGCGATCGCCGACGCTGCGATCAAGCCGGTCATGGAGAAGAACGCCATCCCGGGCATTGCCGTCGGCATCACCGTCGATGGAGAGCAACACGTCTTCACTTATGGCGTCGAATCGAAGGAGACCGGCCGGCCGGTGGCGCCGACGACGCTGTTCGAACTCGGATCGATCAGCAAGACTTTCACTGCGACGCTGGCATCTTACGCTGACGCGAAGGGCGGGTTTTCGCTTGACCGCAAGGTGAGTACATATCTGCCGGCGATGAAGGGCAAGCCGTTCGGCGATGTCGTGCTTATCAATCTCGCTACCCATGCCGCCGGCGGATTTCCGCTGCAGCTGCCCGAAGACGTCAAGACCGAAAAGCAGCTGCTTTCCTATTTCGCCGCCTGGCAGCCCTCTTATGCGGCGGGGACGCAGAGAAGTTACGCCAATCCGAGCATCGGCATGCTCGGCTATATCACCGCGAAGGCCATGGGCGGCGATTTCGCCGCCCTTATGGAAGGCAAGCTGTTCGCCGCTCTCGGATTAGAGAGCACTTATATCAATGTGCCGAAATCGCGGCTGGCCGATTATGCTCAAGGTTATAAGCGCAATGGCGAGCCGGGGCGGCTGACGCCGGCCCTGCTCTCCTCGGAAGCCTATGGCGTGAGATCGACGGCCGGCGACATGATCCGCTTCGTCGGCGCCAATATGGGCCTGGTCAAGCTCGACGGAACACTGCAGCAAGCGATTACCAGTACCCATACCGGATATTTCAACGTCGGGAAGATGACCCAGGATCTGATCTGGGAGCAATACGCCTATCCCGCCACGCTGGCGAGCCTGCTCGAAGGCAATTCGCCCGCGATGCTGAAGACCATTCCGGTTTCTGAACTGCGGCCGCCGATGAAGCCGCGTGACGACGTCTGGATCAACAAGACCGGCTCGACCAACGGGTTCGGCGCCTATGTCGCCTTCATTCCGCAGGAGCGCCTTGGAATCGCAATTCTGGCTAATAAAAACTATCCCAACGAGGATCGGATTGCCGCGGCCTATCGAATATTGACCGCACTTACGGCCGACTGATCGGAAATGGGCGCAATCGGCCTGACGAACGCCAAAGCGGCTGTTCACCCGTCGGACCCTTGAAGCACACGGAGGGCAACGCTCTGAATCAACGTGCTCGTCTCGAGTCCGACTTTAGCCCGATGCGCGACCGCGCCCTTGTGATAGACCCTTGGCGACCGGACATGCTGTGGCCGAGCCGGCTGCGGCGCATGTCCAACGACCGCAATCTCGCCCCCAGTACACAGGGCGCCGCTACTACCGGGAGTAATGCAAATTAATAATTAAGATTAATGCGCGAGTATTTCCTAGAATTTCTTGAAGCAATTGCCAGTCCTCATAGGGAATGCTAATAGACAACTACCTTTCTTGAAGTCATCAGGGGCAATGCAAATGAAAACTGTATTGATTTCGGGCGGAGCTGGTTTCATCGGATCGCATCTGTGCGATCGACTTCTGCTTCGGACTGACGTTCAGAAACTCGTTGTTGTCGACAATCTTTGGACCGGACTTTTCGAAAACATCGAACACATCAAAGACCCGCGTTTTCACTTCGTGAAATCGGATGTCGAAACCTTGCAGACTTCCGATAAATTCGACGAAATCTACCATCTCGCCTCTCCCGCATCGCCCCCCTGGTATATGAAGGAGCCGAAGCGGACGATTTCCGCCAATCTTCTCGGGGCAATGCGGCTTCTCGATCTCCTGAAAAAGGGGGGTCGTTTCGGCTTTACCTCGTCTTCCGAAGTCTATGGCGATCCGCTCGTCTCGCCGCAGCCGGAATCCTACAAGGGCCAGGTCGACTGTACCGGCCCACGCTCGTCATACGACGAGAGCAAGCGCTGCACGGAATCGCTGCTGTTCGAGATGCAGCGCACCCAGGGCCTCGACGTCAAGGTCATCCGTCCCTTCAACATTTATGGCCCGAGAACCCGCGCCGACGATGGGCGGGCGGTCTCCAACTTCATCACCCAGGCGCTTTCGGGCCGCCCGATCACCGTGTTCGGCGACGGTCTGCAATCCCGCAGCTGGGGCTATGTCGACGATATCGTCGACGGTTTCGCCCGCTATTTCTGGATAAACCAAACCGACTATAAGGGGCCGCTGAATATCGGCAACGATCGCGAGATTTCGGTTCTCGAGGTGGCGCAATTTGTCTCCCGCCTCGTCGGCGGCGCGCCCATCGTGTTCGAGCCGTCACCCCCGCAGGATCCCACCAACCGGCGGCCGGACCTCAGCAATGCGAACTACGTCATGCCCGAGTGGTCGTGTAAGATCAGTTACGAGCAAGGCGTGGCCCGGACGCTCGAATGGTTCAGGGAAAAAATGAAGGCCGAGAAGCAATCATCGCAGTTGCGCAGCGCGCATCGTTGATGCTGACGGCTTGGGGCGGCTCGCGGCCTTTCGGACGCGCGAAGGGCGCCGATATTCTGAACCGGCGCATCGTGCTTTTCGAAGATCGATCTCGATTTAGGCTCGATGCGCACGGCTCAAGGGTGCGATCGAGAGTGTGTCGATGCGGGTACCAATTCCGTTCGACCTCAAGGATATGAATTTTCCCGTACCCATTCACTATCTCGCCTCGGCTGCAGCAGTCCGGCCGCTACGATTTGCTCGTACTATCATAGAGTGCTGAACGCAATTTCGCTCGCAGCCACTGGACGTGCTGTTCGATGCTGTGCGCGTGGAACCTGGGGTCATTGAGGGAGTTCAATGTGAAGTCGGACAAACGCGTGGGGAAGTTGGCTGGCTGACCCTGCCATTCGGCAAGCGCGACAGGAAGATATCCACGTATTGCCTGGCGGTTCAACCACGGGCGGAGGTGCCGTGCGTCCCACGGTTCGGTGCCGATCCGGTAACGCATGTCGCCGACGAGTACCGTCCCATTCACGATACGGGCAGCGAGGGGCCGGCGTTCGGCGAGCATAGCTTCGGCTGCCTCCAGGCCTTGGTCCAGATTGATCAAGAGCACCTCGATTTCGTGAGCAGAAGCTGTTGGATCCGGCGGGAGCCGCCAGTCCTCACCCAATACTTCGGCGGCGCCGCGAAGATA
Organism: Rhizobium atlanticum; assembly: GCF_030182485.1. NCBI lineage: Bacteria > Pseudomonadati > Pseudomonadota > Alphaproteobacteria > Hyphomicrobiales > Rhizobiaceae > Rhizobium > Rhizobium atlanticum. Next base: position 18,128 of record NZ_JAQJCJ010000021.1, on the reverse strand, counting down.
ATGATATACGTTGAGTTGTCGCTCTACCTTCTCATAGAGCCTGCGAAGGCCAGCCTTTTCCAACATCTGGAGGACGTGGGGGCCAGCCTTGACGAGGGGGTCAAGGACAGAACCGACGCGGGCTGCGATGGTCCTTTGCAGACGTTTCTTCCGCCCCTTTCTCCCGACAAACCGATGGATCTCGAGCCGCCGCTGTATGTCGGGGTGCTTGCGAGCCATCAAGGCATCGGAGCGCCCCTCATGACGCCTGCGCACCATCTTTCCGGCGAGCGTCGTGGTCTGATGTTCGAGATGATAGCCGAATGCCTCGGGAGCAAAACGAATTGGAACTCCTTTTTTGATCAGACGTAGGCCAAATTCGAAGTCTTCTCGTGCACGGGCGAATTGAGGATCGAGCCCGCCCATGGCGTGAAACAGTTCCGCATCGAGCGAAAGGTTTCCTGTCAAGACATCGGTAAAAGCGAACTGATGTCCAGGGAGCGACACGCGTTCGAAGTGCCTCGTCCACCATGCGCGCGCGGTGAGGCGGAAGCGGTCCTTAGCAATGTGCGGGAGTGGCGGATAGGGGCCTATCACTACGCCCCCGGGGTGGCGCTGATGTTCAGCGACATGCGCCGCCACGAAATTGGCCCCCGGCTCGATGTCGTCGTCAAGGAAGATCAATAAACGGCCGCTCGCACCCTGGGCCCCCGCATTACGGGCGAGTGCAGGACCGACGCCCGGCAATGACAGGGTTCGAAGGGGAACGCGGGTATGAAGCGACGCAAGCATTGTCGACGTATCGTCCTCACACCCGTCAGCCACGATCAGGATTTCGAACGCGGGTGTCCCATCTCGCTGAGCGTCGAGCTTGCCCAGAAGCGACCTCAGCATGGCGGCACGATTATGCGTTGGTATGATAACGCTGACGTCAACCATTCTTATGCCCCGCCTTCACTGCTCGCGCCCGCGCGCGCAGATAACGAACCGGACCGCTCGCAGCCCCTCTGAACTGGGTTAGGGCATCGTTGTAAGGCAGGCTGAATTGGTGTGTCTTTCGAGGTTGAAACACTCGCCGAAGAAGCCTGACGTAGGAACGAACCATGCGAGGGAGCGCACGCAGGTTTCCCTCGAACACGAGCGCCTTGGTCAAGATGGCGAACGATGCAGCCTCGTAGCCATACATCTGCTGCTGCAGTTCCTCGCTTGAGCGACGATGGCGGTGCCAGTTCAGAGCCTCAGGATCGTAGATGATCCGATACCCGGCTTCCAGTACACGCCGGAACATGTCTGTGTCGCCACCAGCCAGGCTGAGCGTTCCAGCGTCAAGCGCCTCGTCGAACCATCCTACCGCGTCAACGATCGTTCGGCGCAATGCCATATTGACACCGGCACCCGCATGCCATCCGGTGAATGGGTCCAGGTTGTGGGCGTCATAGACTTGGCGCCTGAAACCACGGCAAAAACCGCCCAAATATTGAAACGCGATCTGCGAATCTGTTTCCAGCTCTGCCGCCATTGTGAGGCCGGTTACCGCCAGCACCAGGGGGTCCTCAAAATTGCGAAGCAAGGTTCTAAGCCATAGCGGGTCGGGGATCGCATCGTCGTCGATGAAGGCGACGACGTCTGCTGCCGCATTGCGAAGGGCTGTATTGCGCGCGACGTCAAGACCAGGCCGCGGTTCGCACAGATATCTCACTGTATTGAACCGGCTGACTAGATCTCGCGTGGCATCGTTCGATGGAGCATTGTCGACGACGAGAATATCGGCCTTATCGGGCATAGCCAAAAGCCCGGTGAGGCAGCGCTCCAGATCTTCGGTACGATCGCGCGTGCAGATCACGACGGAAGCTTTCGGCAACTGACTTGAACTCGGCGACGGGTCAGGAAGGGCCAGCCAATGCCTTAACCAAGCCTCGAACACCGACGAACCGGCCGCAGACAGAATCCGGTCCTTGATTGGCGTCTTACCGCCATCGGTGTCGAAGGCGATCACAGCTTGGCCGCACGGACGACCGGCGACCCTGATCAGCACAAGCGCACCCTGATAGTCACCCGTCGGTTCAAAATCCGGCGGAAAGTCGAGAATGTCGATGTCTCGAACGGCAAGGCGCATCAGGAGTTCGGATCCGATCTGGGCTGACCCAATGAGCCGTGGTCCGGCGATGTCGCGATGGGGCCTGGCTGCACCTGCTGCCACTGTGTCGGAGGATTCAGCATACCTTTTCTTGGGCCGGATCCGGTCACGGCGAGCGGATAGACTTCGGCATGATAATCGTAAACCTGCTGCCAGTCTGCTGAAAAGAGCCCCACGGTTACGCGATAGTCACCTGGCGCCAGGTCGATACGATAGAGCGTTGTTTCGATGCGCACCGTGTCCGAGTCCACGACAGGGGCAAATTCGGCCAAGTTGCTGTCGGTCTCGAAACAGCACGTATCGTCCGCAGCGTAGACACCGATGACGATAATGGCGTTGCGATCTCTGGTGGCACCAACGTAGGTCAGTGAAATCGACAGCCGTTCGCCCGCAGCGATGGTACTTGTCGGCATGCTCTGCTCGTTCAGCAACGCTACGGCTGTGATCTGAAGTTCGCCATTGCCGAACCGGCTGACCTGCGGCACGAGTTCAACGGGCAATTTTGTAACGGCGAACTGTTCGTGCTGGACGCTGGCGACCTTCGCCTCGACCGCCGAGGTATAAAGCGGCAGCATTTCATCGATTGGCCCGTAGCCCACGACGCGGCCGGCTCTCAGGAATAGCACGTGATCGCAGATTTCTCTTATCTGCGAGACGTCGTGTGACACAAAGAATATGGTGGCGCCGCCATTGATTATCTCCTTCACTCTTGCAATGCACTTCTGCTGGAAGGCTTGGTCGCCTACGGCGAGGGCCTCATCGATTAGCAAGACGTCCGGGCGCACGTGGACGGCCACCGCGAATGCCAGGCGCATGCGCATCCCGGTGCTATAACTACGAACGGGGTTCTCAACCGCCGCCTCCAACTCGGCAAAGGCTACAATCTCGTCAAACCGCTCGGCAACCTCGGTCCGCCGCATTCCCGCGATAACCCCCAGCAGAAAGATGTTCTCGCGCCCAGTCAAATCGTCGGTCAGGCCCGCCCCGATGTCGAGCAAGGCGCCAATTCGACCCACCACCTTGATCTGCCCTTCGTCGGGACGACCAACGCCGCCGATCAGACGCAGCAAAGTGGACTTGCCGGCCCCGTTTAGGCCCACCACGCCGACAGCTTGCCCTGGCGTAACCGCAAAGCTGATGTGGCGCAGGCCCCAAAAGCTTTTCGACTGTACCACGGACCGCCCGGATAAAAGGTAACCCTTCAAGGTGGTGGAGCGCGCCCCCCCTTGCGCACGGTAGCGCTTGCCGACGTCGTGGACGATGATGGCGCCTTGCCTCATAGCTCGTCCACCAGGCGCGCGCTGCCACGCTCGACCAGCCAAATGCCGATAAAAAGCATCGGCAAGGAAATCAGTGCAGTCTTCCAATAGATAGCAACCGGAGGCCACGCGTGTTCGACGAAAATGACGCGGTAGCCCTCGAGAATCCAGGCCATCGGGTTCCAGGTGTGGATTAGCGCCATCGGCTCACTCGCCTTAAGCGGGCTGTAGAACACAGGGGTCAGGTAGAAACCCAGCATCAAAAACACGCCTACCAAATGTTGAGTATCGCGGAAATGGACATGTGCAATCGCGACAAGATAGGACAGACCCATCGTGAACAGCGCCTGCGCAAGGAACACGAGTGGAAGTGCCGCGATGCTCAAAGCAAGGCCCCCGGTCTCGATAAACGAGATGATGAAGAGGAGTGGCAGAGCGAGCAGAAGGTGCACTGCTTGAGTGATGACTGCGACAACAGGAAGTATTCCGATCGGAAAGCCCGGCCGGCGCACCAATTCGCTGCTGCCGGTTATGGAAGTTGCCGCTGCGGGTACCGCAGTGCTGAGCCAGCCCCAGGCCAACACGCCGGAAAAGACAAAAGTGGTGTAGTAGGGAATATTTAAGGGAAGGACGTGACGAAAGATAAGGGAAAAAATCAGCAGCTGGCTCAATGGCCGCATCAAGGACCAGCCGAGACCAATTGCGGACCTTTGATATCTCATCTTCAGATCGCGAGCCAGAAGTGCTAACAGCAGATCTTTCCATTGCAGACAGATGTGAATCAAGGGCTTCCACTGATCACGACGGCTGTATTGGTCCCGTCGCTTCGCGCGATCAAGCGCATGATCCTTGAGATGCTCAGGCATTTCGGCTCACTTTTGCCATCGGTTGGATACACCTTGCCTCAAAGTAGTAAAGATCATCATACTCCCTAACTCACACGGTAACTCCAGCGTGATCTTTATCGCAGGAAGCAGCAATTATGCCTATAGTTTCCATCATTACACCGGCGCATGGAGCGGAAACAACACTTTCCTCGACGTTGGAGAGCCTGATAGCGCAAAGTCATACTGACTGGGAATGCATCATCATTGATGATGGTTCAACCGATCAGACGGCTCAGATCGCGGACCGTTTCGCGGCTCGGGATACGCGCTTCCGTGTGCTGCGGCAGGAGCAGAGCGGCGTGTCAGTTGCTCGCAATGCGGGGCTGGCGCAGGCGAAAGGCGACTGGGTCGTCTTCCTCGACTCAGACGACACCTTGGCATTTTCCCACCTTGAAATCATGCTAGGTCACACGCGAACTTTGCCGCAGGCCGACATTCTGCATTGCGGTTGGCGCCGCCTGAAACATGGTGCTCCCTGGTGGCAGTCTCACCCCGCGGTCAAAATGGACAATCCGTTTGCCGAAACAGCGCGCTATTGCCCTTTCGCGATCCACGCAGCCTTGGTTCGCCGGTCCCGGCTTACAGAAATCGGCGGCTTCGATCCAGAGATGAAAATGTGCGAGGACTGGGACCTGTGGCAGCGCCTCGCCCGGGCTGGCGCCGAGTTTGCGCCGGTCGAAGGCCTGATGGCTGACGTAAGCGTAACGGCCGGCTCGCTATCGTCGAACAGGATCAAACATCTCGATTTTGGTCTTAAGGTGATCCGGCGCGGCCACCATTCCGATCCGCGCGTCGCCGATCCGGTGCCGGCGTTCGCCCAGGGGATAAAGCAGGCCGCGTTGGGAACGGCATGCTGGTATCTCGCGATCTGGCTCGTCGGCGCCTCAATAGGTCAAGGCGATCATCCAGGCGAACTGCTCGACCGAGTGGCTGAGCCAATCCCACCTGACGCCGATGCCTACGCGCTCAGCGCAATAATGGTAGACGGGATTGCGGTCGGCGCCTTCCCGGACGAACCGATTTGGCCCGGACTCTGGTCGAAGATCCAGGGCAAGCTTCCCGATCTTGAGGCTTGGTTTAATCGTCATGGTCCCCAAGAAACTTTTGGTTCCCTGTTGGTTCGTTCACTGGAGCGAAAGGTGGCTGACCAACTACCGACCAACGTGCTCACCACGATCGGAACAACAAGGATACAGCCAATTGATTTGGATGGCCCTATCGTCGACCTCATCTTGCCCGGCATTGAGCGGTTACGCTGTTGCATCTGGCGAGGTCCGAGTCTGCTCGGGCAAGTGGAGTTTGTTGTCTTCGGAGCAATCGAAGCCAATGCTATACGAAACCGGCTTAGAATGGAGTTCGGCTCTGAGTTCGACGATCTCATGCACCCAACAGCGGGTTTGTCGGCAGAAGATGGTTCCGCCAATCTTCCTGATCAGCATGACGGGCACGTCGCCTCCGCCAGCATGGCAGCGCCAAGTCACCGCCGAGTAGCTCAACGGGTGCTGAACCTCATGGCGAAAGCTAAGACAGTAGCGGGTTGGTGGCGCAAGGAGGAGCCGACACCAACACATGTCGATTCGATGTTGGTCACCGCGCATGCCGGGCGCGCCGAATTCGACCGAATCGTCGACGAGGAACGACAGCGGGCGATTGCAGCCTCGAGGCAGATGTTAAATGAGAAGCCGTCGAAAAAAACCGGCCCGGCGGGCGATGAGGTGCCGAGGTACGATACGGAAGCGTACTGGGAGGAGCTTTTTTCCCAGGTCGATCCTTGGGACTACCGAAATAACTATGAGACTGTGAAATATCTTCAAACATTGTCGTTGTTGGACGATCGCCGCTTTTCAAACGGCCTTGAGCTGGCCTGCGCGGAAGGAACCTTTACACGGATGTTGGCGCCCCGCGTCGACAACCTGCTGGCAACCGACATTTCGGCGTCAGCAGTCGCTCGAGCGGCCTCGCTTCAGGACCATGATTCTCCGGTGGCCTATCGGCAGTTGGATCTTTTGAGGGACGAGCTGGGAGGGCCTTACGATCTCATCGTCTGCAGTGAAGTTCTGTACTACTTGGAGAACCGAGAAAAGCTCCGGCAGATAGTCGATAAGATTGCGGGCAGTCTTCGAACTGGTGGTTGGTTCGTTACCGCTCACGCCAACCTCCTGATCGATAGGCCGAATGAGACAGGCTTTGGGTGGCCGCATGAATTCGGTGCGATCGGCATAGGTGAGACGTTTGACCAACATCCGGATTTAACTCTCTCGGCTGAAGCCAAGAGTCCGCTCTATAGAATCCAAAGGTTCGAGAAGGTAGAGCGCGGGGGCTTCCTAGACCCTACACGCGTGGAAGTAAACACGGCGCAGCCTCTGCCTCTTCAAGTCGCCAGCCAAGTACGCTGGAGAGGCGGGCGAGTTGTGGAATCGGCCGCCGACTGGAACGATGTCCCGATCTTGATGTACCATCAGGTTTCGGACGATGGCCCGGAACAGCTTTCTCGATACCGCCAGTCTCCAGAGGCCTTCGAATCCCAACTGGCCTTCCTGCGCGACGCCGGATGGCGAGGAATGACTTTGGATCGGCTGCTTGCTTGTTTCGACGAAGGCGCCAAACCGCCCGAAAAGACGTTGGTTCTGACCTTCGACGACGCTACACGCGATTTCATGACGCATGCCCTCCCCCTGCTACATCGATATGGCTTCCCATCCTCGCTCTTTGTCCCAACCGATAGGGTCGGCAGCTCTGCAATATGGGATTCGGCCTATGGACCGCCAGCTCCACTACTAACTTGGGAGGAACTTGCGGCGGTCGCGAACAGCGACGTGACGCTGGGCGCCCACGGTGCCCGGCACGTGCGTTTGTCTGCCCTGGCACCGGAGAGCCTATTGCGAGAGCTTGCTGGCTCCAAGGCTATGCTCGAGAAATGCCTAGGTCGAGAAGTGCTGGCGGTCGCATATCCGTACGGCGACTTCGACCCCGCTATCAGGGAGATAGCCGAACAGTGTGGCTACCGGATCGGGCTAAGCTGCGTCGGTGGCAGGGTGCAGGCAAATGCAGATAAGCTCGCATTGAAAAGACAGGAGGTTTTCAGCGGGATCACCCGATCAGAGTTCGCAAATCTGCTATTTGGCTGAGACAAGAATGGGGGGGGCCACCGTCCAACCCGCATCGTACTTTGTTCCTAAGGCAAATCGGTGATCGGGATTTGAAGAGAAATACGATTTCTGCTTCAGCCACGATCGGGCCTCTCTTTTCAGTCTCCTCATCGCCTTTGATCCCGTGTCGACCACAAGCATCTTGGCTGCAATTGGCTTGTCATGTCGCGACATGGTTGCGACAAGTCTGATGAGCTCGCGGTATCGGCGCTGTTCAACCGCCTTCTGGACGAGCCAGCGGCCACAGCGGCTTAGGCCGGCCCGGACTGCAAAACGCTTTTCCGGGTGTCTCTTGAGCATTTCATCCGCGACCAGAATCCAGGACCGTAGCATTCGCGTCAGGTTGGATGACATGTTGTCTGGCGTTTGGCGATAGCCGACAAGATAATCCGGCACCACCACAAAATGTGAGAATTCAGCGGCCAAGCAGTAGAAGAGGAGATCTTCACACCCCTGCGCGTCACGCTGTTGGAGTGAGGAGTCAAATCCTCCCGTCGCGTCAAGAATATTCCGCCGTACGAGTGGCGAACTTGCATTTCCAATGAAGTTATCCGCAAGTACCTCGTCGAGCACATCTCCCTCGATGGAAACCTCATCACTCCGGTAGATGATGTAGTTGTTGTGGTCAATCATTGCATACCAAGTGTAGACTAGGCCGACATTGGGACCACCTCTCTCCAATGCAGCCAATTGTCGCTCAATTTTATCAGGTGACCAAATGTCATCAGCATCTAGGAATGCCACCAAGTCGGCAGACGTAGAGCGCCAACCCGCATTTCGAGCAGCGGCGACGCCGGAATTTCTTTGCTTTAATACTCGAACACGCGGATCTATTTCAGCGACTGCTTGCGCAATAGCCAGGGTATGGTCCTTAGAACCGTCGTCCACCACGACGATATCGAGCGCATGATGTGTTTGATTGCGAACGCTGCTGATTGTTTCAGCCAGAGTTCGTTCCGCGTTATAGGCAGGGATTACAACAGCAACAGTTACGTCACTTCTTGCCGATTTCTTCAAGCTCTTAACTCCGAAGGCTCCACAATCTCAAATAGGATACATCAAGATGCAGGCTTGAGTGTCAATAATGGGGTAGTGGTTCTTCGAAAAAGGTATTTCTACCCAGCAGCTGTTCCTAGCCGGTAGATTGTCGGCCGCACAACGCTTTAGCGCGGGCCGCGTTAATCATGCCCGTTCGCAAGAAGCCGAACTCAAACCCGCCGATCGTGCCCTTAATGCGCACAACGACCTTGGGTCGACGAGGACCATACACCTGTCGGGATCTATGACGCGCAGCGCGTTGGCGGTGCGGCGAAAAGTCCGTTGCGTCTCCTCGAAGATAGGACATCTCCGCCAATCGAGAGAAAAAGAAATGCTCCGGAAAGCCAGTGATTCCACTCCATCGGCAAAGCCTCTCATTTTTAAGTACAATCTAGGAAGCTACAAATATCATCGCAGCAATAAAGCGATAAAATGTGAGAAAACACGACAACCCAACAATAATCCGTGACAATATCGAATTTAATGGCAATCATGTCTTCGTACTGCGCAGGCAATCTTACCCGAGGACCCGTCACCACCCCGGCGGGTCCTCAACTTTGCTAGGACCTTTCCAAGGTTAGCTTGAAGCATTCTGGGGAGCAGGTTTTCGTCAGGGCAAAGGCGATCGGCTCGGGCATACCTCCTGGTACTCCCGGCCGATCGCCTTTGGCTGGAGACACCCGGATGGACTGATCGCCAGCCGACTCTGCTTGAGCCAAGAGGATCGTTCAATCTAGCTCGGAGAAGCTCGAAAGTTTACGCAGAGCCAGGGCGCTGGTTCCTGGGTCGGGCACAGCAAATTCGCCACGTGGTATTATTGTCAGATCAGAGATCATCCTACCGCATTACATTCGCTCGTCACAGCTTGTTCACAGCATTAGCATAATCGAACTCATCTTGCGGTAGATTTATAAATACAACCATGGTGTGAAATTAATGTTTTCCTCGTTTGATATAATTTGATTTGTATTACGCTATCCTTAAGGGTTATTAATTTCCGACCGGTAGATAATGGAGATGCATTCCTTCCAGAAATATGGAATCGCTCTCGTTAGTTTGCTGAGTGCCGTTTCGGCAGTGCTGTAACCATATAGTACTGTCGAACGGGCAGTACGACGGGCGGCCCGAAAGTCTTCGCACCGACAGGCACCGAAGACGTGGCGGCGCAATTCGATACCAAAGAGTGCTGATCTCGAGGCGAATGAAGCTTCGAAACACCAGTAAATCAAGGGTTATCGCCGTTCATCACGCCACTGGTCGGACATTATAAGGCGCGCCTTTCGACGTGGCATGACAAATTCGCATGATGAGCCGAGACCCCGGGCACGCGAGGCCGCAGGCTAAGAGACGACCATCCTCGTTTAAGCGGTCACCCGCATGGAACGAGGGCTCCGGAGTACCAAACGCATCGCCGCAGACAACAGCCTCGAATGTCCGTTCTCGCGTCAAGCTGTGTCGAAATGGTCGCACCTCGTGATCGAATTAACCGTTCGTAAAGCATTTGCTTGCTCAACTTATAATTTGTGTCATGGTCACTGGAAGTAGTGAGGAGCCACCCTGATGAGTGATATGGCATCGCAGATTCCGGAATTTGGTTATGATGAACGCGTGATGATTTGCCGCAAACAGATCGAGAAGGCGGTTTATCAGTTCATTGCAAACACGAAGGTCGAGGGGTGCGATCCGGCGGAAGTCGCAATGGCCATCGCGGACATTGCCGACGACTATATTTTACTGCTGGCCCAGAAGCGCAATTTGACCCATTGATCATGATCGGCCGGCTCGGCCGATCGTCGGACGACCGCAAACCGATATCGCCGCCGCCTCCCTGCCCGGAGACAACGCCAGCCAAACCGCTTACCATTCGTTCTGAACCTATCTTTACGCCATCGAATGAGCGGCGGTTGTCCAGCCCGCGACAAGCCGAGGCTTCTCCCAAACCACAATTCAGATGGATTGCCGATAGACAGGCCTCAGGGCACTCGTTTCAGCCCGACAGACCGTTGCTGTGCAACCGACCGGAGCCGGTTTTCTGCGGCCCTCCCATATGCACAGTCGCATATAGCCCCAAAATCGATGTGATTTTCGGGCTATCCGAGTTTGCAGCATGAAAGCGGGCACTAATGTCTTTTTACGCTGACTTGCGGAACCGGAGAGCTCAATTCGGCCAACTCTCTGGTCAGCCCCTCTCCGACTTCCTGCTTCACCGCCTCAAGAGCAAGGTCGAGGCAATTCGTCGCGAATTGCAGCTTGACATCCTGAGCAACCTGTCGCGCATAGGCGATCATCCGTGCCAATGCGACCAGTTCGTCCAGAGCGTCTTTCGCCCCTAGATCTCCATCTAGTTCAATAGTCGATGTCACGCCCATGTCCATTTCTCCAACGAATAGAAGGAATGATACGCGGGCTGACGTGGTCGAGCCCGTGAAAAAAGCGTGACACAACCCTCGGTGACGATCGTCGTCTTCGCTTCACAATGCGGACCGTGTGGAGAACGAGGTTTCGCGCAGTTTCCAGGACAAACCGGCATTCACGCGAATATCGGCGGTCGACTGCACCATCTTTACCAATTCCAATGCATCGATGCGTTTTTGGTCAACGGAATGCGACACGAGAGTGGCCAGAAGGTGCGGGCGATCTGGCTCGGCTACGTCAGCGCATTGCTCGACGATTGCCCGCCACGTCCGCCTCTTGAAGAATATTGCGTTCGCGGCGTCTTCAATGACCTGGCGCAGCCCATCTGCGAGCAACTCATTCCTTTCCATGGCATCAAGCGTGGCGCAGACATTGACCAGCGGTATGGTCAGCGGCTTGCCGCCCAGCGCGCTCGGCGCGTGCAGGAGTGCAACGGCGGCATCGTCGACCAGCCGACCCGTCCGATAGTCTTCGAAAATGCGGCCGATCCCGATCATCCCGAACGAATGACATTCCGCAGCGCGCAGCGCGCCCATGCTTGCCGCTCCGAGGACAGTCACGCCAAGCGAAAGAGCACGGAGAATTTCCTTATGCCAGACCGGCGCGGCGTATTCGAAACCGCCATCAATCAGACCGATGACATTGGCACCCTGTTCCACCACAGCCAAAACATCGCCCTGCGTGGCGGGCGGCAGGACGCGTATCCCCTCGCCGGCAAGTGAGCCTGCGTCGGGAAGACTGGGACCCGCGAAAATGACCTTCAAAAGCCTATCGCTCTCGCGAGCGCCCTTGTTCCAAACTGGCGAGCACGCGACCCCTCCGGATTTTCGAGTTCGGGGATAACGACCTTGACGACGCCAAAGGGAAGCGCGTCGTCGCTGAGGGGTACGGCGATGACCGAGTTGATCCCTTTGTTCCGCAAAGCCTCCACCACATGCTGCAACAAATGCGTCAGATCCCGATGTCCCGGCGTTCGGTGGCGGACAGGACCGGCAGCCGGCGAGATCGGAACCGCGTCGAAGGCTCGCCGCATGAGCGGCGGCAAGGATCTCGAGAACGTGGCGGGAGAAATATCGTCCCTGGCTCCGCTGATATAGGTGAGCCTGGATTGTGCGGCTTCCGTTACCGCCCGGATGGCCGCGCGCACGGGAGACGGATGGGCTCCCGTACCGCCGGTCACCTCGACGAGTCGAATGTCCCTGCCGCCTTGGCGATCCGGCTGGCCTGGAACGGAGTCCCTGGGACCCAGAATGGCGGTGAAACAGGGAATGGCGAGATCGCTTGTGATATCGAAGAGCCGGAGCGCCAATCCTGATTTTTCGATCTTGTCGATCAACCCGGTCAGTGCTTCATCCTTGAAGCCGCGGGGATCGACGCAGCCGGCATAACGATCCCTTTCCCCGCCAACCTGCCACAGCACGGTCGCATCCCGCTCAATCCGCTCGAGCACGCCGTGGAAAACGGCCTCCTCGAAATTGTTTCCAGATGCCAAGCCATCAGATGACATCCAGTATCGCGCATCGCGCGTGCGGTCGAGCAGCACCGCTTCAAAAGGGATATAAACCGGCTCGCCGGTGAGGATGTTGATGCCGGCCACCCATTCCGTCTCCTCGTCTGGCCTGAGGTCGGGTTTATGCATGGCGATCAGGCAGCTCAGCGTATCGATCTTGTGCCCCATCGCCTGCAGACCGAACGAGGTATTGCGGACAGGATCAACGAAAGGTTCGCCGGCAACTGCCCGTTCCACAGCCTCCATGACGCTGGATACTTTGGCGTCGATATCGGTCAGCCCCTTCCCCTGAGCAATCACGATTGAGCGTGAATTCGGGGTATAGGAGCACCAGACGGGAATTCCGATGTCATCAAGCCCGGTATGTCGTGCAATCCTGGTAATGCCGAACCGAGCTAAAAAAGGCTCGACGCGGGAAAGAGTTTCCCGCGGCGATATGATCCTGTCGGAATATATGGACCGGTCCGTCAGAATGCTGGCTCAGCCGTCGACGTGACCGGAAAGCGCGACCTGCGCCGACGAAACGGCGACGGCCAAATCGACGCCCTTCACGAATATGCCACCGGCTTTGCGCAGGCTGCTCGCAGTCGCCAATTCCCCCGTCGGATTGAGCGGTTTGACGGTTCCTGCGTCGAGATCGGCGAGCCAAAGACCTTCCTCGCCCGGTATTCCTATAATGATAGCTTTCGCCATGTAATGCCCCTCAGCTATTGTTAAAAACCAGCCTTCAACAGGCCCTCCCGATATAGCTCTTTTTGCCAGTGCTCCTTGAAGGGAACGATGGCGAGCCACTTCTCGACGTCGAACACCGGGTTGATGCTTTCGGCGCGCTGCCGATGGAAGAGTGCCCGTTTTCGATCGCCGATCATTGCGCAACTGGCCGCGGCGATACGATGGGCCGGCGCTTTGTCTTTCATCGCTTCGACATAGGCGATGGCCTCCTCGTACTGTTCCAAAAAGAAACTGGCTCCAGCGGCACACCAGAGATAGGCGTCAGGTGCGATCGGATTGAGCGAAATTGCCTTTCTGATCTTGGCGAGCGCGTCGCCGGGGCGGGATGCATGCACGAGCGTGTCGGCATGACTGTAGATGACATCGGCAAAATGCGGACTGAGCTCTTCCGCCAGGTGAAGGGCTGCGACGCTGGCATCCACATCACCGAGATAAAGTCTGGTGACCCCGAGCTCGCGATGGCCCGCCGCCGATCCCGGATCTCGCTCGATTGCGCGAAGCGCATGCTGCTCTGCCAGGTGCAGCAGTTCATTGTTTCCCTGCGCCGTCACGAGCCACTCGCTGGTGAAAGTTCTTGCCAGCCCGGTAAATGACGGGGAGAAATCCGACCTATGCGACAGCGACTGCTTGAACGCCTTCCTTGCCCGGCGGATATGCGGCAGCGTCAGCTTGCTCATCAGGCTGGAGCCGACGAGATAGGCGTGATAGGCTTCAGGATTGGCTTCGAAACGTAGCCGTTCCTCCTCGTTTTCAGCCAGCTCACGCGCCACCGACTCGGTCAACTGCTGGGCGATAACCCGCCTTTGACGCGGCAAAATATCGGGGGTCATCTTAAAACGATTGGCCCAGACGATCTCATCCGTGGGGAAATAGATCAGCTGGGCGAACAATCCCTCTTCGGAAAACCGGGTGTCGAGAAGATAGGCAATCGAGTGCCTGGCGACCACCGCCGCTTTTTCGGAGTCGCGGCGGATCTGTCCGGCCGTATGCGGAGCGACGATGGAAATATGCCGAAGTGCACAGAGTTCGATTGTGACGTCTTCGATCAGGGCGTTGGCAAGTGCAAGTCCGGCATCGGCGTGCTTCGCCGTCGGGGGAAGCAACACCAGACGGGGAAGGATCCTTGGGATCGGCGACATGTGTTCGATATCGGTCGGCTGGCTGCCGGGCTCGGGACGCTTCACCTCCACCCTTGTTTGGCCGCCGCCTTCCGGCAATCTCTCGCCGAACGATGCGCCGCCGGATAGCCGATGCAGCAATGTCCTGACCTGCTCGTCATTCGGATCCCGCTCAAGGATTTGTAGGGCGGCGCTGGAGATGATGCGCGCAGCACCCGGCTTTTGCACATCGGGCAGCGCCTCCAGCAATGCTTGCCGCAATTGCAGCGCATGGGCGTCCCGCTGCGCCCTGATCCAAGCATCTATCTGCTTTGTCGCCGGCTTGATATTTCCGATGAAGCCGCGCTGCATCGATTCGGCGATCGCCTGTAGTCGATCCAGCGGCGAGCCGCCGGCTCGAAAGACATCCAGATCGCTGGAAACCACCTCCTTGTTGAGGCAAACCGTCGTGGCAGTGAAATCGAAGGCTACTTCCGTGCGTCCGCCGTCCATCTCCCGGATGCGGGACAGCATTTTGCGCAAATTGAGCCGCGCCAATTCGGGCTCGACGTCGCTCCATAGAAACTGGGCCAGTTCATAACGGCTGAGTTCATGGCTCGCACCCGCATAGATGTGGGCCATCATCAACAGACCTTTGATCGGATAGCGAACCGGCTCGCCATCCGACTCAGTCAGCCGCAGATCGCCAAATGTCTGCAGATGAAGCACGGTCCATCCTCAGTTGTGTACAACCGGATCCTGCAGGTCGCTATCGACGTCGGGCAATCCCGTCATCGCCAGACTTTTGGCCAAGGCCACCAGCTTCTGCCTGATGTTGGGATCTTCGATGGCGATGAACGCTTTATTGAGCGCGAGCCCTTCCTTCGAGGACAAAAACTTGTTCAATTCGCTCGTCTCGCCTTCGATCGGCCCGGAACCGCCGTTCTCGAAGAAGAAGCCGACCGGCACGCGAAGGATCTCGGAAATGCGCTGAAGGCGGCTGGCGCCGATCCGGTTCGTTCCTTTTTCGTATTTTTGAATCTGTTGGAAGGTGATGCCAAGAAGTTCGGCCAAGCCATGCTGGGTCATGCCGAGCGTCTTTCGCCGAACTCTCACGCGGTTGCCAACATAGACATCGATGGAATTCGGCGATTTGGCCTTCATCTGCTTAAGTCTCCCGCTTCATCAATACGCCGGCTGTATAATGGAGAGTTTAAGCAAGAATGCAACTAAAAGTAAATATTTCAGAACGGTTTTTTTCATCACGGCACGCAGTAGAACAACCTCTGGACTACTGCGGCGAACCGCGCAATGTCGCGCCGCCCGGCTAAAGCGGCTTATCGGCGACGGCGATCATTGATTTGGCAAAGGCAGGAATTCTTCCAACATATTCGAAACGGACGTTAGCGAAGCCGGTCTCCAGCAACAGTGTGCGCAATGTGTTTTTCGACCAGAACTTGATATGCCCGTGATCCCTCAACGGCATGAAGTGATCGTCCATTTTTCCCGTCGCAGCCAGAGCCAGATTCTTCAGATAGCCGTGATAGGGCGTCGATATCACCGCGATGCCGCCGGGCTTGACGAGATCAAACATCGTCGCGGTGAAGCTCTTCGGATCGTAGACATGCTCGACGACCTCCAGGCTGATAACGGCGCTGAAGTTGCCATATTCCCGGGACAGGTCGTCATAGGCCGAGCCGACGCTCAGCGCCAGGCCGGGATAACGGATATTGGCCTTGCTGATCCCGTCGCTGGAAGGATCGACGCCGACGACATCATATCCTGCTTTCGCAAGAGTCGCCGCAGCCCCGCCGGTTCCGCAGCCGAGATCGAAGACGTCATTTTCCGCTGAGCCGTCGAAATGATTCTCCAGTACATCGAAGATTTTGGGCAAGATGTAGGAGTGCGCGGTTGTCGGTTTGGCGTGAATATAGGTGGTTGCGTCTAGCTCGATGGACATGGTCTCTCCTTTCTGCTGTTGCACGCAAACCCTATCGATTAATACGTCGAAAATTTGATCGAATTCGCCTAAATTCGTCAGCATACAAATATATGTTCGAAATAATTTAGAACTCATCAAATAATTATGAACGTTAAGCGCGAAAAAATTGCTGAAATTAAGCCAGCTTGCCTGACAATGCTACTAAATATCTCAATATGCTCGACTGAGAGCTGAAAATAACTGTGTCAATTCAACAATCTTTTCAAAAAACTCGTATTTATTTCAATTCATTTCGGACAACGCCCCTATGCGACCACAGAAGCGGCAAGATCCGCGGCTATCTCTCGCCGAATTGCCGAATGCTGTATTGGAATTCTCGACTGAAATGCCGTTGAAGCGCTCTCGGCGAACCGATCGCGCGCTTTTCATGAGGGCTCGGATGAAAGAGCGCTCGGTTGCAGACACGAAGCCAAAAGATATTTAACCGGATCATGTATACTGCTGGGATCTAGACAGACCAACGAAACCCTTCTCGCGTGCCGGAGAAGACAAGCTTGCCCGATAATTCGTCGCCCGCGTATGCCAAACAGCCGGCAGGAAAACCGCGGATTCCCGTGATCTTCTGGTTGCTGCTGACGATTTCCCTCTCGCTGGTCATCGGAACGGTGCTTCTGTCCAACGACATGAAACACCTGAGGGCGATCGGCCATTATTTCGGCTTGGATCTTTTCCCCCCTGAGGATAAGCCGCCGCCGCCCAAAGCGCTTCCCCGACCGGAGCCGCCGGCGACCTACAAGCTTCCTCTGCATGCCACCGAAGCGCCCATGGCACAGACCGCGTCGGCTTTTCTGCGCACATGGCGCATATCAGGGCCTGCAATGTGCGCGGCGCTGCGCCAAGCGGGCGTTCAGACCAGCGAATGGGCGGCGGCCAGCTTCAATGCCGACACGTTCGAGTGCTTTTACGAGCACAGCGCCAAGCGCGAGAAGGATCAGCTCGCGAATTCCATCTTCGTCATTGTTCGTGGCGATGCCGCCGGCACGATCAGCAGCATGCGCGTGAAGATCGTCAATCCCGGAACGGATCGGAATGGCCAGCTCGATCCGGCGATCCTGCGAGTTTTCGAAACCATGCTGCTTCAACCGCAATGGCTCGATTTTCATGAGACCCTGAATGCGATAAAAAACTTGAAGGACGTCAAGGAAGACGGCTTCGGAGCCAATATCGCCTTCACCCACGAGGTGCTCAATCCGGAGCGCTACAATTTTACCCTCTCGCTGGAGGCAATCTCAGCCCCCCAGAAAAGGGCGAGGAATTACTTTTCCGGCAGAACATGGCTTCCCGCGCCGGAGCCCGCAATTGCGGCCAACCGCGCGCAGCCGGAACTTCCCCATCAAGAGCCGCCGGCAGTAAATCGCAATTAGAGCCTTTCCAGGTTAGCTTGAAGCATTCTGCCGGAGCAGGTTTTCGTCAGGGCAAAGGCGATTGGCGACGGGCATACCCCAAGGTACGTCCGAGCCGATCGCCTTTGATCCTGGCGGAAAGATGCCCGGCCCTTCGGGTTGGCTGAAACGGGCCGGCTGATCGACCGGCCGGCTTGGCCGTAGAACTGGGCTACGACGCGCGCCGGCCGGTCGACCATCCGACTCGATTGAGCCAACAGAATGCTTCAATCTAACCCGGAAAGGCTCTAGATGTGAGCTTTCGGGAGGTTGTCCATTCAAAGCGGATTTAGGAGACTGGAGCTATCACACCTCGAGTCGGAAGGATCGCCGCGAATGAACATTCATAAGAATGCCCGACTGACGCCGTTGCGCCGGGAACAAATGGCGCTTGCTGTTATCGAAGGGCATCTGACCCAGGCTCAGGCAGCACAGGCCTATGGCGTCGCGGCCAAGATCGTCGCCCGTTGGGTCGAGCGTTTCAAGGCCGGTGGTCGAGAGGCGATGCTCGATCGTTCCTCCCGACCTCATGCCATGCCCC